>NZ_JBBOOE010000002.1:300000-554711 GCF_038002965.1 Robertmurraya sp. FSL R5-0851
TCATTTTCTTTACCATAAAAATTTTGTAGATTAGGACTTAAGGTCATTTTTTAGAATGTCACCTCTCTAAGCTATTAAACAAATTTAAAATCATTGATTTAAATAAAATTATAATATTAAATCCCTTATTGTCTAATTGTTTTAATTCGGTAAAGATTTCTTCCAAATTAATATTTTCCCCGCTTAATTTAATGTTTTCAATTATATATTTCTTTCTTATTGCTTGGTATTTTAAAAAATCGATTAATTCTAAATGCTCTTTTTCTATAATACTTGGAGGGGTGTGACCGTCAAGTAGAATGTAACAGTTTTTGCTCATTATTTTGAAACACTGTTTTCCCAAAATATGGTAGAACGATGTTTCATTCGATAGCTATCATCATTTAAATGAATGATTTCCACACGATGTAGGATTCTGTCTAAAATGGCTGTGGTGATAGCTTGATCACCCAATAATTCTCCCCATTCCTTTGGTGCCTTGTTCGAAGTAAGTATGATTGACGATTGGTTGTATAGATCGTTAACGAGATGAAAGAACATATTTGCGTCCTGCTGATCCATTGCCATGAACATGAGATCATCAATAATGACTAAATCTGCTTCCCTAATCCTTTTCATTCTTGCTTTTGATTTGCGCGTTATATCTTCTGTCTTTAGCGTTTGAACTAATTCACCCATTGAGATAAATACCGATTTAAATCCTTGGTTAATGGCTTCTATTCCTAATCCTACTGCCAGGTGTGTTTTACCCTTATGAAAAGCTTTGCATAAGGGCAATTATCGAAAGTTTTTGTTTATGGAAAGATATTAGTAATTAGGCGTAACATTCGTAGCTGGCATAACAAATATCTTTCCATAATACTCCAAAATTCCTATCGACAAAATTCCTCCAGCCACTTTAATAAATCTGTATCCTCATCCCAAACAGGGGTATCTTGCTTCACAACCTCCATATATGCGGCTTCTAATGCATTTCTTTTTATTTCCGTATTTGCTCTTAAATATATATCAGTTGTAGTAACATTTACGTGTCCTAGTAAATCCCTTATATAAATTAGATTTACACCAGCCTCCAATAAATGCATAGCTTTTGTATGCCTGATCATGTGAGGATGAAGTCTGTCAGAGAACAGAACATCTGAATGATTTTCCTTAGCCTGTTTTAAATACTTTTCTAAAATGTATGTGATTCCAGGCCTTGTAAATGCGCGTCTATTGCTATTAAAGAAAAGTGGATAATCTTGTTTTCCATTTTCCAATAGTTTGTTTTCTTTCATGTAATTCTCCAACAGAACTCTTGTTTTATCCATAATAGGTACACTTCTTCGTTTATTTCCTTTGCCGGTTAAAGTAATTGTGGCTGGTTTCGTAAGTCTGACATCTCTTGTTTTTAAATCAATTAATTCTTGTACTCGTGCCCCTGTATCATATAGAGTAGCCATTAACGTTAAATCTCGACGCCCTTTTTTCTTGGTAGTATCAGGTTGTTCTAATATATACCTTAAAGATTCCTGTGAGAGGAATTCAACCGTCTTTATCTCCCTTTTTTTAAAGGGAATTCCTAATATTTTTTGACATTCAAATATATTTTCAGGGTGTTCTGACTGTGCATAACGGTAGAAACTATGGATTGCTGCTAGTCTTTGATTACGGGTGTTAATTCCGACGTTACGCGACTTTTCAAGCCAAAGGAGAAAGTCTCTAATTTTTTCTGCTTTAATTTTTTCAAAGGTAAGGTACTCTGGCCTGATTTTCAATTCTAAATTAAAATAAATTAGCACTTGTTTAAAGGTATCCCGATAGGACTTTATCGTATTAGTACTAACATTACGATGGCTAGGAAGGTAATCGGAAAGGAATCGTGTTAGTGTTCTGGCAAAATCAGTCTGTTTCACTGAACGATACCTCCGGTATTAAAGTTGAAAAATTCTGTTCAACTGATGCAATAATTTTTGGATATAAATCAGCAGTCAGTCTTAAGTAATGTTGTGTACCTCTTAAATCAACGTGTCCTAAAAATGCAGAAAGATAGGGAAGGAGATTCGTAATATCTTCTTCATCTAAGACCCATTTTTTCAAACAATGGACCGCAAAAGTGTGCCTAAAATCATGAAGTCTTGGTCCCTTTCCACTATGGGATATTCCAGCCTTCCACAATATCTCTCTAAATAGGTTATATATAGTACTTTCCTTATAATGTCCTCCGTAAGGGGATTGGAATAAATAAGTATCACTGGACTTTAGGTTATGAGTTTCTTTTACATACAAACGACAACGCTTCGTCAATGAATCTGTCATTGGAACATTTCGTTCTTTTCCAAATTTCGTATCCCGAATGAATAAAGTCCCATTACCCAAATCAACATCTTTTAGTTTTAAATTCAATGCTTCTGAAATCCGGAGGCCACAACCATATAACATACGGAACAGAAAAGGTAAGGTCAGATGTCTGTTGGGAGAAACATCTGAAAAAGGATAAATGTCGCATGTGGTAAAAATGTTCTTCAACTCTATTTCAGAAAAAATGTAAGGAACATAAGAATATCTATCAATCGAAATAGTTGCAGCTGGAAAAATGTATGCCTGATACCCAAGACGAACCATATATTTAGCGAGCCCTCGTATGATAGAGATTCTTCCATTTCTAGTACTGACAGTCTCATTTGGCCTTTTTTCTGTCCAAAGAAATACTAATTCTTTCGAAAGTTTTATATCTATTAAGTTTTCATTGGCAGCCAATGTGTCAAATTGTTTCAAAAGAGAAGATCCTTTTTTGTACTTATAGCCAACAGATCTCTTTTCCTCAATGTATCCATCAATCAATGGACCAAGAATACTTTGAAACACTACAGATTTCTTAGACATTCTTAAGCACCTCCTCTGGATCAATGGCACATTTCCTTAACCCATCCATTCCTGTATGCAGATAGACATTGGTAGATTTAGAATTAAAATGTCCTAGGATCTCAGAGATTACTGGTAATGGGGTTCCCTGCTCAAGCAAAGTACTCGCAAGAGTATGACGAAGCGAATGTAACCCTTGCCGTTTACCATCAGGAACAGTAATTCCAGAAAGTCTGGTATATTTTGTAATGATATTATGAAGATTAGCGTCTCTTCCAAATGCCTCAAAGGGTGCATTCATCCGAATAAAAACGAATGGAGAGTTACTAATAGGACGCCCATTTTTTAGGTAATCAATTAATGCCCAACCTATATCATTTAATATTGGATATGACACGATATTCTTTGTTTTATTTTGTCTTATTTCTATATTTTTTGATTGCCAGTTTAAATCTGATAACTTCAAGGATTTGATGTCACCAACCCTAATACCAAGTTTGGCAACCAGAAGCAGAATCGCATAATCTCTCTTTCCGGTTGGGTTCCCTCTATCAATACTATTCAACATACGAATAACATCATCTTTATTCCAGACAGAAGGAACAGGTGGATAATAATATTTACTCTGTTTAGGAACTTTTAAAGACAAATCTTCATCCGTATATTGGTTAAAATAGAGAAATCTTAAATAAACCCTAAGGGCTGTTAAGATAGATGCAATACTTTTTTCATGATACTTATAAATTGTTTTTACATAATCAGAAATTATATTTGCAGTAATATCATTCGATTTTTGAACATCTCTACTGTCAAGATAATCTATGAAAAAGAACAAACGTTGCATCCGTGTTCGTAGACCTCTTTTGGAGTACTCGTTATTTTCGCATTCCTTTTCATAGCCAGTAAGTTCTGATTCAAACTGTGGTGGTTTAACATATCCTGGCTTTTTTACAATCCTTCGGATAATCACACCATGAAGCTGATAATCGCCTAGAACTCTAATTCTTCTAATAGGACCTTTGAGTTCTTTAGGTATAGCTTCTTGATAATAGTTAACTGTACAATTGTATGTTTCCTTCAAAAAAGCCCTTCCTAACGCTTCTGAAAAATAGAACTCATCTCTTGCATTTGCAAATGAAATTACTCTTTTGTAAAAAGCACGATATCCACAAATAGTGTTATATGCATAATTTAGCCTTTCTAATTCAGATAAAACATTTGCAACTAATTCTTCAATGATTATTCGATTTTCCATATGGCACCTCCTAGATTTTAATAAATCTATTGTGAGGTGTTATGGAAAGAAATAAACGTATATTTCAATTCAAATAGGGCATATACACTTATTTCTTACCATAAACAAAAACTTTCCATAATTCCCCACACCTGGCGGTCCTAAGAGGATTAAATTATAAAGCTGCTCTATCCAGGTTAAATCTTTTAGTCTATTCAAATTCTTATTGCTTAATGATTTTTGTTCTTTTAAATCAAACTCTTCTAATGTTTTATAGAAGGGAAAATTGGCCCACTTTAACCGATTATTTAGCTGCTTTGCTTGTCTACAAGTTTGTTCATAGGTAGCTATATCCAATAAAAATTGTGTATAAGAATGATCCTTTTGCTCTGCCTCTTTAATTAAATAGGGAAGGTGCTTCGCTGTTTCAACCAGTCTTAAATCTTTCATCTTTTCCTGTAGTTGTTGAAACTGACTCATGCCCTATTTTCCTCCATTAATTTCGTATAAGAGTCTACTTTTCTTTTATATGCATCTGTTTCTAGTACCCATTCAGATAGCTGATTTAGGGGTTTAATTTCTTTCATTTCCTTTTTAGTTGTTTCATGCACTTGACGTTGTCGTTTTACGTAGGCAACGATATCGCTAAAATCTGTTGCACTGAACAAGTTCCTCTTTATACATTCTGCTAATGCTTTGTCCAGTACATCGCTATTGCTTACTTTTGTTTCACGTAAAATGATATGCAACTGATCCTTAATGTAACGAGGGTTCTTTTCTCTGATCTTCTGTAAATACTGATAGGCAATCTCTGTCTCATTAAATTTATTTGCTACAGTCTCCAGGAAAGGTTCAACTCCCTTTGAACGGTCTCTACTATGCTTTTTATCTTTTATTAACACAACTTTTTCATTAGGAATACAATGTTTCGCTAGAATTTCACCAGTATCAGGAGTATAAATGATTACTTTATTTTCTGTTTCCTTTATGCAGACTACTTCTAGTTTGTTATAGGTGCCAAGGGGCAATGAATATCTATTCGATTGATACCGAATAGTATTGTCCTTATGCACGCTCCTTGTTATACTAGTGTCATAGTTATTTTGAATATCTATTTGTCGAGAGACTGGTTTTAAGTGTTGCTTTTCGAGGAGGAATACTTCCACCGGTCTTTTTTTTGTGCTGTTGTGTATTTTGTAGTTACCTGTTCGGTTTAACCATTCCCAACCTTGCTCATTCCAAGAATCAAGGTTATGAAACACTCTGTGCTTTGCGAAGTTTTGCTTAATAAAGCCAACTACATTTTCTATTCTTCCTTTACTTTCTGGGTCAGCTTTACGACAAACTCGAAGGGTTAACCCCCTAGATTCTTTATACTGTTGAAACTCCTTGGTTAGAATTAAATCTCCTCCATTTTCACTTACTACAATTAAGTTATCTTGGTCATAAACGATCTCACGGGTTTTTCCGCCATACCACTTAAAGGCATTTTCATGAGCTCGAATAACATCCTGTGTAGTAAAAGGTCGGTCCAACCACTCTTTATATTTGTGTCTAGAGTGCGATAGGACAAAAGCTATAAAGCTAAGCTTCACTTCCTTGTTATCTGCTGTTTTTTGTTTTGTATAACCAAAGTCTACTTGCATCTGCTCTCCCATTGGAGGATCAGGAATTGCCTCATACATTCGAGGAGTTGTTTCTTTTTTGATCTTGTATTCTTCTCGCAGTCCTTTCACGTAAGTTCTTACCGTACTTTCTCCAATTTCTAAATCCTCATATTTTTCTAAGAGCCAATCAAACACTTGTGCTGCTGACATATCTGGATGCATCCTCAACCATGAGAGGATAAGTTCTTTATAGGGATCTAATTTTTTCTTTTTGTACTGAAGAGAGTCCACCCACTCAGCCATCTCCGAAGGCGACTTCTTTAAGTGCCTGTAGACTGTTGTACGTGAGATCCCCAATTTCTCAGCTATCTTTGTTTGGCTAAAACCTTGTTTTAATAGTTGCTTGATTTCCATGTACATTTCCCATTTATCCACCTTACTGGCCTCCACTTGTAAAATAACTAACTATCATTTTACTGTGGCAGGCTATTATTTATTGTTGGTATATTAGGGTAATTATCTGTTTCATTTAATCAAGCAAAAACTGTACACTTTATTCTAGCAGTCACAAGGGGCTATTGATTCTAATCGGACAGCATTTGTTTCATGTGAAGTTACTTGACGTTCTAATTTATCTATCATTATATCTAGATCCTCACCAATATGAATAACAGAGTATATTGAAGATTGAACTAATCCCTCGCCAATCTTTTTTAGTGAAACTCCGTATTCAATAAAATTATTATTGTCCATCTTCCGGTCTCCTTGAAAATATATATCTAATTATTGAATAAATAGATATGATTTCAAATTTTCTATATCTTCATTATTAACTAGTTCTCTTGTTAAGCCTCAAGAATACCACCTAATACTTTGTATCCAATCCCTATATTTGAGATTATTGCTAAGTCAACCCAAAATTGTTTCCTCTCTTGAAAGAGTTTGTTTTGTTATACCATAACTGTCAAAGAATTACCCTATGGTCTGAATCCAAATTACTTGTAATACTTGTTTCTCATTTAGAACATCTTGAACTCCCTCTAGTAATGAGCCAACGAATATCATCCAGAAGCAATGGATATTCTTTTTTCAAGCTTGGTAAGCTGTTCCTCATTGTCAAATTTATAGAATATATTCTCTCAGTGTCTTTCACCCCATTTCTTTAATATCCTATGCAATGATATAGGCGATTGTCATTGTATATTACTAAGATTGGTAAAGAGATAAATTTTCTTATTAGGTTGATAAAAACAGAAAAAGCTGACTTCTGACTTGTGACAGCTTTTTTTACCTTTTATACCAAATATTCTGCTCCTAAAATAACGGACGAATGTGGAAGTTGTACAAATATAAATATCAGTTTATCATTTTCCTCCTCAGAATCCTTAAGAATATAGCATTTACAACTTCCAGAGTGTGCTTTGATATTATCCCTGAAAATAAAGTTAGGACATTATTACATTTTAAAGCACAATATTAGAAGTAATACATAGGTTGTAAGTATGAAACACTAACTACTCTTTTCTGCCGCAGGAAATGCGGTTTTTTTGTCATAATCTTTTATAATGTCTCCCCCACTATAGGATTTCTTTATAACACATTTTTCTTTGTATTGTTCATCCAATATTTTCATTACCAATCAAAATTAATCCAATAATGTAAAACAATATTAATAAGGTTCAATATGTATATGGACCCTTTGGATATTGTAAATATCTTGAAGGCTTTGTTCAATTCGATTAGTTATTAAATGGCTTTCATGAACCGAAAGAGTTGACTTAACAAACACTATAACGTCAACAGTTGTTATGTTACCGGATGCCCTTGCCTTTAAATCCTTAACTAAGGTAACACCAGGTGTATTCTTTATTACTTCTTCAATCTCTTTCAGCTTCGCAGCATCAAAACCATCCGTTAATTCATGAACAGCCTCTTTAAATATTTCCCAGGCAGTATGACAAATGACAAAGCCTACTATGGCAGCAATAACAGGATCTAAGAAACCCCAACCTAAATATGAACCAATTATCCCAATAACAGCACCAATACTAACTAATGCATCTGAACGGTTATCCTGTGCAGCTGCATAAAGTGCCTTACTCTTAAGTTCCATTGATAATTTACGGTTATATCTATATATAAAATACATAAAAATGGCACTGAAAAGACCTATAAATGCAGTAAATAATTCTGGTATTTCATCCGTAGGAGAAAAAAATTCTTTAAAGGCCTCTGTAACAACTTGCAGTCCTACTATAAACATGATTATTGCTGCTATTAAAGAGGCAATAGTCTCTGCTAAACTGTACCCGATAGAGTAGACACTGAAAAAAAGGTCTGCCCTATCGGGTACTTTTATGTATAATGAAAAAAAATGTGGGAATCGGAGAATAATCTTATGCCAAAAAAACTCTTCAATGATAAAGAAATAAAAATCCTTTCTAATAATCAATATGTCAAATCTGTCAGTACAAAAGGTATTACCTATACTGATGAATTTAAAAGGATTTTTATAGCTGAAAGCGAAAATGGAAAATCACCACGACAGATCTTTGAGGACAAAGGTTTTGATATTGATATCACTGGTATCGTTAGAGTAAATAGAGCAGCGTATAGATGGCGTGTTGCTTATAATAAATCTGGAGTAATGGGCCTTCGAGATTCACGTAAAGATCATTCTGGGAGACCCACTAAAAGAGAGCTTAGTTTAGAAGAAAAAAATGCAAAATTAGAAGCACAAATTCAACTGTTGCGAGCTGAAAATGAATTACTAAAAAAGTTAGACATGATGGAAAGGGGGCTGGAGAGAAACGAGTAAAAGTATCAGCGGAAAAGAAATTTCTCTTAATTCGTACAGTAATAGAAAAGTATGAACTTAAAAATATGGTAAGTTACTTATGCGAAATATCCGGTGTTTCTCGCTCGGGTTATTATCATTATTTTTCTCCGAAATCTCAGGAAAACAGAGATCGCCGTGAAAAAGAAGATTTAATCTTAAAAGAAAATATTTTAAAAGCTTTTCATTTTAAGCGACGTCATAAAGGTGCACGGCAAATTAAGATGACGTTAAAAGGGCAGTTTGATATTAAATATAACTTAAAACGAATCCGAAGGATTATGAAGAAATTCAAGATTATATGCCCTATTAGGGGTCCTACCAACAAAAAGCGCAAAACATACGCTAAGCAAATTTCGACATGAAGAAAGCCGATTTTTCCTACGCTAAGGAATCATCGGCTTTTCTATTGGAAAAGAATTATTAACTAATATTAGTATTTAGGTAAACTTCGCCTAAGCAAGGGTATAGATAATTTAAATAAATTGATCAGTTAAAGAAATACTTTTTAATATTATTAAAATAATTGTCAAATTCCGTCTGGTTTATAGTATAAATGTTAAATCCGTTTTCCTTTCTTTCAATTACTAAATTATTCTGTTTGAGTAGGCTAAGATGTCTCGATACTGTAGCTGTGGTAATATTCAATTCATTCGCAATTTCCTGAGATTTAATTTTGGAGTTGCTAGAAATTAAAGAAAGTATTTTTAATCTTCCTAGCTCTGAAAGTGATTTTCCAATTTCAGATAAGCTTTCTAAAGACTTTTCTTCTTCTAATTTTTGTTTAATCAACTCATTATTTATTTCTTTACTTAAATATATTGATGCGTCGTATACTATATTTAATTCACCTAAACCCCAAATTACTATAAATTTTGGAGAAACATATAAAGAAGGGTAAAAACGAATCAATTTAGTTTCTCTAGTTGGAAATTGCTCAGGTATTTCATATCCTGTTAGTAATTTAGAGACAACCTTATCAAAACCATTCGACAATAAGTCTACATCGAGTGAATTATTACTTTGTTCCCATTTATCTTCTAAATCTAATTCTTTCCGTTTAAAAAGGTTCTCGTAGAAATCAGTCCAAAGTTGGATCAATTCATTATAGTAGGAGTTAAAACTTTCAATAAATTCTAGTTGTTCTTCATTGATAATACCATTTAACTGTTCAATTCTATTTTTAATTTCTTCTCTTGGTGAATTTGAGTTTTCTAAAATATTTTTAATTTCAAAAGCCTCAATATATCTTCCTAGTAGATAATATAAAAATTCTTCTTTCTCCAAATTATTCAAGTGTTTAATAAAATTTGGAAAAGTATGATCTTCCTTCATCCCTAAGATACATTCAGCTAACTGGGCACCATATTCAAAATTCCCATAAAACTTACTCAAAGTTTTATAATTCTTTTTGTAAAAAGTTTTTAAATCTTCATCATTATCACCTTTATTTAAGTAACAACTTCTTAGACAAGCCATCATTTCAAATAAAGGGGAAATCTTACATTCCACCGTACAATTGCTATTAATAGTTGCTATGGTAAAAACAGCCATAAAATCACTAACTTTCATTAATATATTTTAATAAGTAAATTTTTTATAAAGGAATTAAATGATTGTTTATTTGATTCTCTTGAATTTGAACTTACAATGATATGTCCTGCACGACTATAAGAATCAGCCGTCTCCTTTACTTTTTCACCAATATTATAATATATATCCCATTCTTTGATATTTTCATCACTGATTTTATCTGAAAATCCTTTACTTAATAATATTCCTTCTGCAAATGTTAAAAACTTGATTGAACTATGCTTGACGTGTTTAGTCATTACCAATTCTAAAACAGATGGATCATAATAAGATCTTATACCTATTTCATACTGATCTATACCGGTTGAAAGGGTATGCAAATAGGGGATGTAATCACCACCTGGTCTAGTATGCATTTCAATAATAACTATTTTATTGTTCTTATTATCCCATTTAACTTCAATATGACTAGGGCCATATTCTACTCCTATTAATGTTAGAGATTCCTTTGTTAAGTGTATAATTTGATCATATAAGTCCTGATTTAGGGATGCTGGAACAGAATGTCCAGTTTCAATAAAGTTCGGTTTTCCAGTTGTGTCTTTCTCAGTTATTCCTAATATAAAATGCTTCCCTTTTGAAGAAATTGCTTCAATACTATACTCAGGTCCTTCTATATATGGTTCAACTATCCACTTTGTATCATTGTCTTCCTTATTCTTCAGATGCCATTCTGTCCATTCCTCATGATTTTCAATAAAAGAGACATTTTTACTACCATAACCATCGAGGGGCTTGATAATAAAGGGAGTTTGAATCGGTAATTCCTGATGATGAAAATTACTAATAAGGCCTGCTTTATAGTTTAATTTTAGTATATCACTCTTTAAAAATATTTTTCTCATAAGTGATTTATTTCTAGTGGATTCTATAACTTCAAGGTGATTAGTAGGTAAATTTAGTTTTTCGCTGATAATTGAAGCAGATTTTAACCCTAATTCTGTAAAACTTATTACTAAGTCAATCTTCTTATAAATTTTTAAAATATCATTAACCTTTTGATATATCTCTTCTTCATCCTCTAAACTATTTACAATAATAATACTCTCTGCTTGATCGGTAACTTTAGTAGAGATACCTGTAGATCTAGGACTAATTACTATGACTTTAAAACCAAGATTTTTTCCTGCTAACACTCCAAATTCGCTAGCACCTAATATAATTAAAACTTTATCCATTAGTAACACTCCATTCTAAGCTATTTATAGCCTCTTTAGCAGCTTCTTGGGCCTCTTCTTTTGTATCACCCTTTGTAATAATATAACCTAACCGGTTGTAGCTGCTTTTTATGCCTGTTGAGCTATAAGGTAATTTATTAATACTCATTCTTACATAACCTTTTGTATCTTTAACCTTATCAACTCCATTCACTTCTGTATATTCCCCTAAAGATGTCGGCAGAGCGAACTGAATGGATGCATATTTCTCTTTCTTATCACCAATATTCGGTTTAGTACCTATAGCTTGGAGTACAACATGCTCTACCATGTTTATACCTGTAGCTATCTCTACTAATTTTGGTATACAATCCCCGGCCAATCTGGGGTTTATTTCCACTAAATATAAATTGTTTTCGTTAATAAAAAACTCAATGTGGGAGGCTCCAAAGTTAAGTCCAAATAATTCGAGTAATTTTGATAGATTTTCTTCTAGGTTAGTAAAAGGAAAATCTAAGGGGCCAGTTACATGACCACATTCAACTGAATGCTCACCAAAGGTTTCTTTCTCGGTAATGGAAACAAGCTTCCATTGTAAATCGGTATATATCATTTCAGCAGAATACTCTTTTCCGATTATTAACTCTTCAATAAGCCATTCTTCTGCTAATTGATACCCACGTTCATTTGTTTTTCTTTTAATCTCAGTTGTTAATGAGTTTCTTAATTGTTCTTCATTTTTACAGACCGTTACTCCGTTGCTTCCACTATCATCTACTGGTTTAATTACACATGGGAAATTCAATTTTAATTGGTCAAGGTTTTCTATAGAAGAAACAGCATTGTACTCTGGTTGAGAAATTAAATTAAATTCATTTTTTATAATGTGATCACGCATTTTTCTTTTGTTTCTAACTTTTTCTAAAGAACATGTTTTATGACCAGGCAAATTAAGTTCATTCGCCAATGATGCTGCTGGCAAGAGGTGATAATCATCAAATGCTAAAACTCCTGAAAAACTCAATTGCTTCTCATTAATTACATACTTCATTTGATCAATATCATAAGTATCAATAACTAGAAATTCGTCTGCAATTTTACTCGGATGATCCTCTTGCATAGAATTATACTGACCAAAATCAGATGTCCAAAAATGAACTTTATAACCCTTCTCCTTTGCTATTTTCATAGCTTTTGATCCGGTTCCTGTAGTATTGGTCTCAAGAAATAAAATGTTTTTCATATTTTCTTCTCCTCTAAATATTCTCTAGTCTGTATGAATTTATTATTAGATTTTAAGCTTAAAATATGGATTGTTAATATAAAGGCAGAAAGTACAAATAAAATTAAGAAAGTAAAATCATTAAAATACTGATAAAGATTTAAACCTACAAAACTTCCTAGGGACTCTCCCAATCCCCATACAACTCCAGCAACTCCAAATGCCCATGATGAGCTTAGTTCACCTCTATTAGCTACTAGTTCACTATCAATTGATGGGACCCATATAATTTCACTTATACTAAATATAATTATAGCTATTACGACAAATGGAATTGTTGGGTTAAGCCACAAAACCATAAAAGAAATACCAATTAACACAAATGCAATTGAATACCATAATTCTTTACGAATAAGAGGTTGAAATTTTGGAAAAACACCTTGAATCAGTATTACAGTTATCGCATTTATTGTAAAAAGTAGACCTATTGTTTTCCCAGTAAATTCTTGCGAAAATACAACTGGAAAAGTAGTAAATATTTGTGTATAAAGAAACCAGAAAATAGAAGAAAACAGTGTAAATCTTAAAAAAGTTTTAAATCCTTTATTTTCTTTTCTGTATTTAATAAACTCAAAAATATTTAAACTTTCCTCTGATTTTTTTAATTGTATGTTAGGGAGAAGCAGAGCTATAAATCCAGCAAACACATAATTAAACATACTGATAATTAGTAGATTATTTGGATTCCAATCTAATACTAATCCCCCTAAAAGAGGACCAAGGGATGCTCCAACATTTACAGCAATATTAAGTAACGCATAAGCATTTAGCCTTTTGGATTCTTCAAGCATTGAAATATGCGTTTTTAAGGCAATATTATATAAAGATATAAATATACCTAAAGTAATAACAAATAATAGAAGTATAAAATAGTTAGTGGAATAGGTAATCACTAGAAGTGTTAAGGAAGAACCAAATAAGCCAATAAGTAAACTTTGTTTTAGTCCAAGCTTATTGATAATTCCTCCAACAAAAGCACTTCCTGCCTTGGACATAAAAGTAAATGCTGCAACTATAAAACTAGCCTTACTAATCTCTATATCTTTCACCTCTACCAACCAAAGTGAAAGGAGAGGAATTATTGAAAAAAAACCAATCGAATTAAAAACCCTGATAAAAAAGCTTAATACTCCTTCATTTTTTATTTTATACATAAACAACACTCCTAGAGAGTTTTTTTACAACCGTCTTTATTATTTCTGAAGCTTTATAAATATCCTCCCTAGATATATGCCGATTAATCACTATCCTTACCAAACCAGGTAACCAAGGAAAAAGTAATAATCCGTACTCTTCACATAATCTTAAAAATTCATTTGTGTTGTTAGTTAAGCTATTTATGTTTATAAAGATCATGTTGGTTTCTATGCTTTCAACATTTATTGAAATCTCTGGAATTTCATTTAGTAAAACAGCCATCTCTTTTGTAAGTTGATGATCTTTTTTTATTTTTATAAGGTGATAATCCAATGCGTATTGAGCTGCAGCAGCATACATTCCAATTTGGTGTAATCCCCCTCCAAACTGCTTTCTTAATGCTCTAGCAGACTGTATAAAATCTTCACTCCCCATAAGCATTGAGCCATAAGGTGCACCCAGTCCTTTTGCGAAACAAACACTTAAGGAATCAACATTTCTTGCATATTCCTTTAAAGGAACTCCAGTAGCAATATGGGCATTAAATAACCTTGCTCCATCCATATGGAGTGAGATACCTATTTCTCTTGTGTAGTTGTACAAACTTTTAATGGTTTCAATTGGGAAAGTCTTACCTTGATAATAATTTATTGTATTCTCAATAGTGACTAACTGTGGTTTCGAATATAGAGGCCCTCTCGGCTTTGAATTTATTAATTCCTCGACATCGCCCTTATTAATAATCCCGTCTTTTTTTCTTACACAATTCAATACTGCTCTGCTAAGTATTGCAGTCGAAGCACTTTCATAAAAATTAATATGGTAATTTGCTTCGGTGATAATTTCATTTCCTTCTTCAACCTGGGCTTTTATTGCTATTTGATTAGCCATTGTTCCGCTAGGAACAAACAGTGCCCCTTCTACTTCAAAAAGTTCTTTACAATAGTCTTCTAAATTATTTACACTTTCATCTTCACCGTAGCAATCATCACCTACAATAGCAGTCCTCATTACTTCCCGCATTTCTTCAGATGGTTTTGTTAAAGTATCGCTTCTCATATCAATCATTGTTTTGCACCTCACAGAAGTATAGTTAATATGTAATTACACATTTACACAATTACGCAATTATATTATCATGTAATTAAGAGATAATCAATTCCCTTTTGGAAAATAATTGTTATTAGTGGAAATTACCAATAACTACCAATTAATATTACTGTTCAGATACTCATCAATTAATGAACATGGCATTATAAAATTAGTTTTCTACCTTTCTGTATTCAATAATTGTTCATAAACCCTGTAAATAAATCTATGTTCAGATATTGCCATCCAATTAAGTTATGTTACGATAAAAAGCAGAATAATCAAAAAAGGATGAAATAAATGAAGGTAGGATATGCGCGCGTTTCCACAGGCATTCAAAATTTAGATTTACAACTAGATGCGCTTAAAGAACATGGCTGTGAAGAGATATTTACTGATAAGATCAGTGGTGCTAAAGATAAACGACAGGGATTAGAAGATGCTCTCCGTTTTGTTCGAACTGGTGATACTTTAGTGGTCTGGCGCTTGGATCGATTGGGAAGGAATATGCAACATCTTATTAAGATTGTCAATGATCTCAATGATCAAGGCGTTAGTTTTCATAGCCTGCAAGAAAACATTACGATGGACAAGGCTAGCGCTACGGGACAGCTTATGTTTCATCTCTTTGCGGCTTTTGCCGAATTTGAGCGCAATCTTATTCACGAACGTTCGGCAGCTGGTCGTGCTGCAGCAAGAGCCAGAGGACGATTAGGAGGAAGACCGGAAAAGTTAGATAAGAAAGAATTAGAAATGTTAAAGACACTAGTGGCAAGTGGAACACCTATTACAGATATTGCTCAAATGTGGGGAGTTTCACGAACAACCGTTTATCGATACCTAGAAAAGAAATAAACTAAACTTATGAAGGGACGGGAGGAAATGGCATCAAGGGGAAAGGAACTGCTTACAGCTGATCAAAGAGCAGAATTTGTAAGAATTCCGGCTGATATGACCGAACGGGAACTAGAAACCTACTATACTTTTTCTCAATATGACATGGAGATTATTAAAAGGCATAGAAGAGATCATAATCGTTTGGGATTTGCTGTCCAATTATGTGTACTGCGCTATCCCGGATGGTCTCTCACAGATGTTGAACCTATACCAGATTATGTAATCCAATATATTGCTAAACAAATCAATGCTAATCCTGATTCTTTTTCTTTATATGCCCAACGTGACCCAACCAAGCATGAACATATGGAAGAGATTCGACAGGTATACGGATATCAGAATTTTTCTGTAAGTACATATCGGGAATTAGCTCAGTATCTTTTGAAGCATGCTCTTCAAAATGGTAATTCCATGTATCTGCTTCGAACTGTTCAAGAGGAACTTAGGAATCGAAAAATAATTCTTCCTGGAATGACTACAATAGAGAGGCTCGTGTGGGAAACCCGTCGTAGGGCAGAGGAAAAGATTTTTAAATCCTTAACCACCACTCTTTCATTGTGGCAAAAACATAAATTGGATCAACTTATAGATCCCTTTGTGGAAAGCAGGAAAACCCCATTAGCATGGTTGAGAGAACTTCCCGGCCAATCATCACCTGATGCCTTTCTAAAAGTAATAGAGCGTTTAGAATATATTCGAGAGTTGAAACTGCCATTAAACATAAATGAAGTTCATCCTAATCGATTACTTCAATTATCTCGCATTGGGGCTCGTTATGAACCCCATTCATTTCGTAGATTTAAAGACAATAAGAAATACGCCATTCTTATAGCATATCTAGTAACATTAAGTCAGGATTTAATTGACCAAGCAATTGAAATTCATGATCGGCAAATGATGATTTTACAATCGAAAGGCCGTAAAACCCAAGAGGAAATGCAAAGGGAAAATGGAAAAGCAGTTAATGAAAAAGTTGTTCATTTTGCAGATATTGGGGCTGCACTTATTCAAGCACGAGATGAAGGACTTGATCCATTTAGCACCATTGAAAAGGTAATGCCTTGGGATAAAATCGTTACTTCTGTTGAAGAGGCAAAAAAATTAGCTCGACCAATGGATTATGATTACCTTGATTTGCTAGAGAATCGATTTACTTATCTGAGAAAGTATACCCCTACTCTTCTGAAATCATTAGAGTTTCGTTCTACAAAAGCAGCAGAACCATTATTACGTGCATTAAAAACATTGAACGAAATGAATGAATCTGGAAAAAGAAAAGTACCAGATGAAGCTCCGTTAGATTTCGTTCCAAAACGATGGGAAAAGCATGTATACGATGAAGAAGGAACCATTAATCGGCATTATTATGAAATGGCTGCCCTTACAGAATTAAAAAATCATATTCGTTCAGGAGACGTATCTGTTGTCGGTAGTAGGCTCCATAAAGACTTTGAGGAGTACCTTGTTCCCAAAGATGAATGGACAACAACCAATCTAAAGGAAACTAGACTGGCGGTTCGTTCATCAGCAGAGGAATATCTTGAAGAAAGAAGGAAGGCTCTAGCTGAACGCTTTACATGGATTTCAAATAATCTTGATAGTCTTGAAGGAGTAAATATAAAAAAAGCAAAACTTAGAGTGGATCGTTTGGAAAAGAATACCCCAGAAGATGCACGAACCTTCAGTTTATCCTTATATAATATGCTCCCAAGAATTAAGCTCACTGATCTATTAATGGAGGTAGCGCACTGGACAGGATTTGACGAAATGTTAATACACGCTTCCACCAATCGCCCTCCGAAGGGAGAAGAAAAGGTCATTTTGATGGCTGCACTTATGGCAATGGGAACAAATATTGGGTTGACTAAAATGGCAGATGCTACACCTGGAATTACTTATCACCAGATGGCCAATGCCGCACAATGGCGATTGTATGATGATGCTATAAATCGAGCACAGGCAACTTTGGTAAATTTTCAACACAAACTTGCTCTAGCTTCTTATTGGGGAGATGGCTCTACATCTTCATCTGACGGAATGCGAGTACAAGTTGGTGTTTCATCGTTGCATGCGGAAGCAAATCCTCATTACGGTACCGGAAAGGGTGCAACTATTTATCGGTTTACAAGTGATCAATTTTCTTCGTTTTATACGAAAGTCATTAATACCAATGCAAGAGATGCTGTCCATGTAATCGATGGGTTACTTCATCATGAAACAGAATTAAATATTGAAGAGCATTTCACAGACACAGCTGGCTATACAGATTCAGTATTCGGATTAAGTCATTTGTTAGGTTTTCGTTTTGCGCCAAGGCTTCGTGACTTAGCTGATTCCAAACTATACACAATTCAAAAGCCAAGTGATTTTCCTGACCTAGAAAAATTACTTCGTGGACGGATTAACACAAAGATTATTCAGGAAAACTTTGATGACGTACTCCGTTTAGCCCATTCGATTCGAGAAGGAAAAGTGTCTGGTTCGCTGATTATGGGGAAATTGGGGTCATATGCAAGACAAAACAAGTTAGCTACTGCCTTACGAGAAATGGGAAGAATCGAAAAGACTATTTTTATTTTAGATTACATATCTAATGAAGCTCTACGTAGGCGTATTCAACGAGGCTTAAATAAAGGAGAAGCTATGAATGGCTTGGCAAGAGCATTATTCTTTGGAAAACGAGGTGAATTACGAGAACGAGGACTGCAAGATCAACTTCAACGCGCAAGTGCTTTAAACATTATAATTAATGCCATTAGCGTATGGAATACCGTATACCTTACCGAAGCAACAAATTTGTTGAAGGAAAAAGGGGATTTGCGAGAATACTTGCTAAAACATATTTCACCCTTGGGATGGGAGCATATCAATTTTCTTGGTGAATACACCTTTGATATGAGGAAAATAGCTAGTTTAAATTCACTGCGTCCTCTTATTCAATAAAATTAAAGCCGATATTTCTTTAGCGTAGGAAAAATCGGCTTTTTTCATGTCGAAATTTGCTTAGCGTATGTTTTGCGCTTTTTGTTGGTAGGACCCCTTCTTGTAGTTTTACAATTTGCTTTTTAAGATCCGAAATTTCTTCTAGTAATCTCTCAATCTTAGTTTGATCATCAATGCCTTCCTCAAAGGCTGTACCTTCCCATCTGTATGCTTCTATAAATCTATAAACCTCTTCCTCCAAAACTTCGTATACTCCACCGTTTTCAATGCTTTTAATATTCCCCTCACTTATCCAATGACTTACCAATTCTGTGTCACATTTGAAACCATACGAGTGTAACACGGCTGTTGTTTCTTTTAGGTTGAACGTATTCATGATTGTTGAATCCTCCTGATTTAATGATGTTTTTTCAAGCCTTTGCTGCTTATTAAGGGGACCATCAAATCCTTAAGTCAGCCCCTTAAACATAAGCCTTCTTAATTTACTATAAATACTATAAAACTGAATACAGTTATCTAGGATTTAAAGAAACAAAAAAACGGATGACTTTACATTGAATACTGTAAAGTCATCCGTTTTGGCTGGTTAAGATAATTCCGTTTTGCTGTCTGTACCCCTTATATGAAATGTTGCCAAGAATAAAGCTTACAGACTTATTATTAGAAGTGGCCAGTTGGACAGGATTTCATGAACAATTTATACATGCTTCTAGCAATAAATTGCCTAACACCGAGGAGAAAAACATTTTGCTATCGGCACTTATACTCAATATGAACACATTACAAAAATAAAAAGGCCCTAATTAAAATTAGGACCTTCTGTGCGTATAGCTTGAAAAAGCTTCCGTAGGAAGCCGGTGCCGTAAAGGCTTGATAAACTATACATTCTAATATATGCAAAAGTTAAAATTAGATACATAAATGGTGAAAGAGCCACCAGATCACAAAGATGCTAATGACTCTTTCTTGAAAAGCTTATTTAAGCCGGTGCCCATCGGGCTTGATAACGTTCATTTCTTACCTTGATAATACACTAATACCAAGAAAAAATCAAGCTTTTAGTTGGTAATACCTAATTGTGCTTTAACCATTTCAATTACTTCATCTAGTTTGTCATCTTTTAATTTGCCTATCCTTCGTTCCAACCTGGCCTTGTCTAACGTCATAATATCAGCTCCGATGATTTTCGATGGGTCTTTATCTAAATTTCCATCTTCAAGGTCAGCGTTTGTTAACTGGATATTGTTTTTGGGATCGATTTTTTTACCATCACCCTCAATGGGTACCACATTCACTTTCTCAGAATATAGGTTTTTCTTTTTATTCGAGATAATAACACACAAGTGATTCCCGTTTAATTCAGTCCCGACGTTATCTTCAGAGATGAGAACATTATAAATCTCCCCTCTTACAGGGCGCGTTGGATGCAGTTTTTTCTTATCTGCCTTTTTTAAAACAGCATGGTCGTATGATTTTTGATCCAAACGGCACTTTTCGGGAATGGAATTGATGATAATCAAAGCTTTTCTGAAGTTTTTTTATGAAGTGTTGAAAGCTTGTCTAATAATATGTCTTTCAACCGGTTCTTCTGAGAATCATTTAATTTATCTGTAGTGGTCATGAATAGTTTCCCCCTTAATTAACGATTATAAACCATATATCATTTTTTATGATAAGGTTTTTTAATCAATTCGAAATTGATTCGAAATTGAGGGAGAAATATGGTTATCAAAGGCATCTAAGGCACTGCCTACAGGTTTACGTCCTACCAGCAAAAAGACGAAAAAATCTGCTAAGGTTGGAAATCCTGAGTTATTCCCTTTAAAGCTTTTAGTATTTCTAGAACATATTGTACAACTCAATAGCTATGTATAAAGCTACTCCCCATATAATTATTGCAGATACTTTGTTTAGCAGTTTTAATAGCTTTCCTTCTGTATCAAAGTTACCTACTACTTTTCCGGCTATTGCAAGACCTAGAAACCAAAGCCAAGAGACGACAATACATGCGACAGTAAATCCTACTTTTTCTGTACCCGTATAGCTAAGTGAACTAGTTCCAATCACACCAATCGTATCAAGAATTGCATGGGGATTAAGAAGGGACACTGACATAGCAAACAAAATCTGTTTCTTAGGCGACATGGCTACTTCTTGTTGATTCAGGTTTGCAGGATCACTATTCCAAATAGACCACCCCATATAAAGAAGAAATAATAGCCCTATAGAAAAGATGACTGTTTGCAGAACAGGAACAGATAATACGATAACAGATACCCCTAATACTGCTAATAAAATGAGTAAAGTATCACAAAGTGAAGCTGTAATTACAACTGGGATGGCTCCTCTAAATTTTGGTTGAGAAGCCCCCTGATTGAATACAAATACATTCTGTGCCCCAAGGGGAAGTATTAGCCCAAAGGCTAATACTATTCCGTGAATTAGTGCTGCTAACATAATGTTTTCCCCCTTCGCTTAAACAATTAGCTTATTTTCTTTTTATGTCTATCTAGGTAACGGCCACATATATCTTCTACCACGCTATAAAAGCCAGGTAGGAATGATCTAAAGAAGCCTGTACAATGGTGTGCTTCCTTATATGCTGGGTCCTCCATTAAAATTAAATGAGCCTTTTTCAAATTATAATGGGGGATCGCTGGAAACAAATGATGTACTAAGTGATAGTTGTCATGATGTGGATGTAAAAAGAATTTTTCTACTGGATTCACAAGTGTTGCATAAATAATTTCGTAATTTTCAGTTTAATTATATTCTCTATTTAGAGCCAAAAAAGTAAATACCCAACAAAGGTGGCTCCATCCATTTGGAAATTTATTTACAATTAGACCTGTGTGACGACGACAACTTTCTTATCAAGGAATGGCTTTTCCTTCAATTTTTCGGAGCCAAATATGGGCTGGTTTCCAAAGGGCAGCCCGTAGATAACGGCTAATTTTTAAGGTTTTTCGCTTACTATTTGTCTCAAGTTGAACAAGAACATGTAGGCAAAAAACGATAAGTGCGATAAACACTTGATTTTGAATGGCCCATTCGCTTTGTCCGTAGAACTTTTTGATGCTAAGGTGCTGTTTGATCCATTTAAAAAACAACTCAATGGCCCACCTTGATTTATACATCTCTGAAATTTCTTCAGCGTTCAAATCAAAGCGATTGGTGATTAAATGGAGTTCATTTCCTTTGGAATCAAGCACTTTTAGAAGGCGAAAGTAATTTTCAGCACGGTTTTGGGTTGTACCAATCAGGACCATTTGATCTGATAAAACAGCGGAATCCTCGGGTAGTTTAAAATCATAAACCTCCCGTATAACGGCGTTTTTTCTTAGCCTTGATAGAAAAAAGTAACCATCATCTGTCATGCGATCAAAGCGCTCGTAGTCTAGATAGCCACGGTCAAACACATACATGCATTCCTTGTCATCGACCATGATTTCAAGTTGACCACGATCATGTTCGTTTGCCGTTGTTATGACTGCTTTTTCGGGATAGGACGCACCTTTTTCCATAAACACAAGGCGTAGATGCAACTTCACACCGGCTTTTGTCTTACGGAACTTTGCCCATTTATGATTGGTCAAATTAAGTGGCAATGTGCTTGAATCAATGATTTTTAACGGCATGACCAGTTTCGTATAGTGTGTCTTGGCATGAATTTGTACGACCAAATCAAGGAAAAGCCTTTGAAATAGATCTGGGTTCATGCCATTTAATCGCCGTGACAGCTGAGAAATACTGATCGAATCAAGGTCAATCCCTTTTTGAAGTTGGTCATCGAATAGACAATCACCTAGCGCATGCAGGCTTTCGATTTCTTCTAGCTGGGCAAAAAGTAGTAATTTTAGGAAAGACTCTGTCGTTAATTTTTTCGTATAGTAATCTAATTTCATCGTTTTCACCTGTTCTTCAAATAATTGAATATTAATTGGTGAAAACCATTGTCCAAATGAAGTTTTTCGTGTAATCTTGTCCATGAGATGTGTCCTTTTTAGTGGATTTGGACGGGTTACCACCTGACTTATCCATTATAAAGGACTTTTTCTTTGCACAATATAATAAAGTTGAACATTTTGAGTATTTTTAATAGTGAAATTAAATTAATGCAACACTAGTGTACTGGATTACCAAAAGTATTTCTACTTGCGAATAGTTCATTTTCATTTTTTAAACCTGAATGCTCCGCCATTTCTGCCCAATATCTTATAATTTGAAATGTGGATAGAAGAGGAACAAACCAGAAAAGAATTAATTCCTGCCAAAAGTTGAAAGTAACACTAATTGTAATAATTGACAACCAATATAAAACTTTAGCAACTCTTTCTGACCAAGGCTCTTCTTTTGAAAAGATATTTACTTTAATTGTGCCATAAATATATTTTGGAACATGTGTTAATGTAAGTGGTTTTATAATATGTTTCATTATAAATCTGTTTATATTATTTTGTGGTTTGTCCAATCCAATTAGGGCATATCTTTTAGTATCAGGATCATTTTCTATATCCCATAGGTGCCTATGGTGTAAATAGTGCGAATTGCAGTAAGTAGTATAGGATGTAAATACAGGAAATGCAGCAAACAGGCAAGCTATCCATTTATTCAAAATACGATTTTTAAATAACAACAAATGGCTTGCTTCATGCATTAAGTTGTCGAAAGCTCTCATTCTACTCCCTATAATAGCTATGCTAATGATATAGGTCCACCAGTCAGGAAATGTTTTAGCAAAGACAATTGCACATGTAATAATAGCCCAATCATAGCCAATAGAAAAGAAATTATACCAATTATTCCTCTTATGTAGCTCCTTAGTTCTTGAACGTATTTCTGCAGAGAACTTTGCCTTTTTAATCTTATGTTTATCCGTGTTTGTTTGCATACTTCTATCCTCCTGCCGCAATATAAAACTCTATTTTTCAATCATTTCCGACATCTGAAGTAATTGTGACAAATGTGCAATTAGATCATCGTTTTGTGCTGAGCTACCTATCGTAATTCTTACACTAGTTGGGCATGCAAACTCACTACCTGGACGAATAATAAATCCTTTAGATAATAAACGATTTGCTAAACTATCTGTGTCTCTTTTCATATCAATAAATATAAAATTAGTCTGGGTTGGAAAATAAGAGAGTCCAAATCTCCAACAAAATGAATAGAATTGTTGCAGTTCCCTTCGATTTTTCTCGTGACACTCTTTAATAAAGGATTGATCTTCAAAAGCTGCGACAGCAGCCACTTGGGCTAAACGAGAAGTATTAAATGTTTCCCTCACTGTTTCTAAAACATTAATTACTTCCGTTTTACAAATACCATAACCAATACGAAGTGCTGCTAGACCATAAGCTTTCGAAAAAGTTCGCAAAATCATTAAATTAGGATACTTATTCATTATAGATACTGTATCCGGGAAATCGTCTGCATCTACGTATTCGTAATACGCTTCATCACAGACTACAAGGATGTCTTTGTTGAGCTCATCTAAAAGTGTTATGAGCTCATTTTTACGAACATACTCACCTGTAGGATTATTAGGATTACAAATCCAAACGACCGTTGTCTTTTTATCAGTCGCATCGATCATTCCCATAATATTGTGACGACCATTTACATGGGGAACCTCTCGGACCTCTGCCCCCTCTATAATCGCATTTCGTTTATATTGAGAAAAAGTCAAATCTGACATCACTGTGTTTGTATCCGATCCTAAGTAAGCTCTACATATCATCCGAATCAATTCATCAGTTCCATTTCCAAATATAAACTGATCTTCATTCACTCCAATAGAATCAGCAAGTTTTTCTCTTAATCTATCTGCCCGACTGTCTGGATAAAAGGATAGTTTGTTGAGCTCAGACATAATTGACTTTTGAACGTAATGAGAACAACCATATGGATTTTCATTGGAAGCAAGTTTCACTACATGATTAAGACCATAAGTACGTTTAACTTCTTCAATTGTTTTTCCTGGATGATAGGGTGTTATTGTCGAAAGTTGTTTTTTAGGTTTCATATTAAACACCTCCTATAGAATTATAATAATGTTTTATCCAATATCATTTCGCAGAAGAGAATTTAGCCTCATTCTCTTTTATTCTTATCCTATCAGTTTCTTTAATTGACTTAGTACGAATTAAATAGATAGCAAATCCGATTGACAACCATATCAATCCTGAAAAGAAACCGGACCCTCCAACTGGAACGAGTAAACAAATGCTAATAATTAAGGCAAGGGCTGGTAAAAAAGGATACATAGGGACTGAAAACTGATTTGCTCTTTCTTCAACAGATACTTTTCTCCTCGAAATAAAAAAGGCAATCATCGTAAAAATAAACGTAAGGAGATACAAAAAGCCAGTTGCATTAACGGCAATATTGATTGAACTTACAAGGGTAAACATAATTTGTATGCTAACCCCTAACAATATTGCCAAAACTGGAGTCTGAAATCGAGGATGGATAAATCCAAATTTTTTCGGTAATAATCCATTACGACCCATCGCAAAGGCAGTTCTCGAAATCGATATGATAAAAGCATTGGCTGTTGCTGGTAAAGCTATAACAATCACTATACTGACTAAGGTCGGTCCAAAATCCCCTAAAAATTGTTGGCTAGCTAAAGCGACTGGTACTTTTGATAAACCAAGTTCCTGCCAAGGAACAACTCCTGTTGAAACAAATAATAGTCCCGAGTACAGAACAAGTACAATGATAATGGATGATAAAATGGCTTTTGGAATGGTTTTACTCGGATTTTTCATTTCCTCTCCAGCATCCACAATTACATCCCAGCCAACCATGGAAAGAAAACCAACCAATGCGGCAGCAAGTATTCCTTCATAGCCATTAGGGGCAAACGGTGTATATAATGAATAATTCACATGACCAAAACCTAGAGCAAAAAATAAAATAAGTACGATAATTTCAACAACTACAATTCCCACTTGAACGACACCACTAAACTTTATTCCAAGCATATTTAGAAATCCTAAAACAAGAAGAAGAATGATCGCACTCAGTAACGGAGGGGCACCCGTTAAAGAATGAAGATAATTCCCAAATCCTTGGGAAACGAAACTACTTGCTGCAAGCCATGCCCCCCAGTATGACCATCCAATTAGAGTTCCAACAAATGATCCCATTGTTTGACTAACATATTCATAGGCACCACCTGCCCTAGGGTATCTTGATGCTAGTTCTGCATAACATAATCCAAGTAAAATCTCTAAGATTGCTGCAATGACAAAAGCAAGCATCACAGCTGGGCCTGCTTTTCCAGTTGCTACACCACTTAGAATAAAAATACCAGCACCTACCATAGCTCCAGTTCCTAGAGAAGTAGCTTCTTTCCACCCTAAATCTCTTTTTAGGCTCATAAAAATACCCCTTTTCATCAATTAAACTAAAATTCCGTGACTTCACCTGGTTTTTCTATAAAACCCCATTTTTTCAAATCTGCAATCCAGTATTTTTTAGGCCTAACTATACCATTGATATCGTATCCCGCACGTCGTTCCCATTCCCCAATTTGATATTCTTCTGTTACTTCCAATTTTGCTAAACCTTTTACATTTTTGTATCCGTACAGCCCAAAATCGAATAATCTTAATGGATATCCTTGTTCCATTGGTAAAGGTTCCCCATCAACCGTATGAACAATCAATGCTCGTCTGGAAAGAGCATCACCTAAAGGAATAGTTGATTCATATACACCTTTTTCCTTAGTTCCTATACTAGTTTGCTTTAAATAGTATTTTTCAGGATTAGTTACTCCAGCCATTTCTATAACGCTGGATAACAAAATTCCCTTCCATGGACGGCGAATACTCCAATTACAGACACAAACCATTCTTCTACTTTCCTCTACTTGTTGCATTTCTAATAAATCTTGATAGGTAAAAGTTAATTCTTTTTCTACCAATCCAGTAACAGATAGATGCCAAGTATCTAAATCAATAGATTTAGGTGGACCTTCTTGATAATACCGAAGCGAAGATGGCTTTCGGTCTAAATTTGGAGTCTTAAGCATTGGGTAATTCACATTTCTCTCTCCTTAAATAGTATTGATAACACAACGAAAACCAATTAAATTATCTCTAACTGAAACAGGATAGTTGTCTCTTGCTGTACATCTCATAAAATCTTCATTATGTAATCCGCATCCACCTCTAACAATGTGATAATCTTCTTGTGATGAAAGATATAATGGATTCATTCCTGTTTCATCCCATTTGTAATTAAGAGAAGCGTTATCTAAACACCATTCTGCTAAATTCCCTGCCATATCTAAACATCCGAAAAAAGATTTATTCTTAGGGAATGCAAAAACAGATGTCGAGCTACGATTTAATTCTTCAGGATTGCAATCAACGGCATAGTTTGCATACTCAAAAGTAGGTTCGTCGTTTCCCCATGGATATTTTCTTTGATCTTTACCCTTACAAGCGTATTCCCATTGTGCTTCAGTCGGTAAGGTCTTTCCTGCAAACTCAGCAAAGGCCATTGCCTCCCACCAACTGACTCCTGTTACCGGATGATCATCTTGATTAAAGTGATCGTCATACCAATAATTTGGGTATTTTATATTGTTATCATTGATATAATCCCACCCTTTTGGTGCCCAAAAGACCGGATTTCCATATCCTCCTTCTTCTACGAACACTCGAAATTGTTGGTTTGTTACTGGTGTTTTATCAATAGCAAAATCATTTAAAGTAACCAACTTAACTGGCTGTTCATCTGGTGAATCGTTACTCCCTCGGAGAAACGTCCCACCTGGGATCACTATCATATTTTCTAACTGATTTTTCACTTGATTACTCACCATAGATTCCCCCATTATCTTAGAAGTCCCATACTTCCAGTTAGTTTATTAACCTTTTTCTTGTCTCCACATAAAGCTAATCCTAAATACTCTAGATCATTTGCTGAGAATGTCGCTATTTTTTGGGTATATTCCTCATAATTTTTTGTTGTTTGTGCAGCATTACTAAAGTCAACAACAAGTAAATCGGAAAATTCTTCAGCATATACCTTATCTCTTAAATCCTTAATCTTTAGAGAATCACCCTTCAGAATAGGAATCGGAGTGGTAGTTATCCCTACATGAGAATGACCACTTCCATCTATTACAGTTGGCCCAATAATTCCATCTATTTTCTTTCCTAAAGTAAGGGCTAACACCGCAGCAGTATTTGCAATTAATCCTGTTGGTAAATCCGCATCAATAACCATTACACATTTCATTTCCACGATTATTCCTCCATTTGTTAAGTTTGAATTAATACTATCGTTGATTTCGGCCAAAAACGGACCATAACATTAAAATAGTTCGGGTAGGCGAAATGAATTCGATATTATATTTTTTGACGGCATTTTCAGTCGTTAAACAAAGATCAACATCACCATTCTGCAATTTAACCGCAGCTTCACTTGTTGAATTAACAAGCAGCACTTCATAGTTCATGTCAAAATCAGCTAAGAACCAAGGAAGAAGACTTGAAGGTGCATGATGAGTTGCAATAATCAAAGGACGCCCCGTATCCAATTCTTCACATGGTCTTTTTGCAACTCCATATAAAGGTGTTTCAAAGACAAATGGGAACAAAAATTTGATATCCTTTGACATGTAAAACTTATCTATTCCCTTGTAAGCATTCGCTACAAGAAGAACATTAGATACTCCCGAAACCAAGCTTTCATAAGCTTCTTCATAAGAAGGGAAAAGCGAATATTTTCCATGTTCTGCTTTTAGTGATGATAGCAAATATTCAGCTGATGCTTCACTGCTGGTTCCAGAAGGACCTAGAGTAGCAATTTCAAGTTGATCTAAGAAAAATAAAGAAGAAAAAAGCCTATCATTCCAATTTGATAAACGATGATTTTGCTCTCTTACCTGAGATTTTACGGCCATTTCACACCACCTGTATCGATTTGATTATTTACGTTGTATATTTCCAATATGTGTAACTTCTTTCCCCTTTTATAATTTAGCATGGTAAAATGGTTGGTATAAGGACCAATTATTATAAAATTTTATAGGACCAATTTGAAAACGAAAGCAAGGGTGAAGAGTATGCTGTGGATATCAATTGATCGAACAATGGATATGCCTTTAATTAGACAAGTTTACGAACAAATTCGTATGCGTATATTACATGGGGAACTTTCAGCCGGGGAATGTCTTCCACCTTCCCGTGAATTAGCCTCAAGTCTAGGTATTTCACGAAATGTTGTAGTAGAAGCTTATGACCAATTATTAGCAGAAGGATATATAGAAGGACGGCAAGGGTCAGGAACATATGTTGCTGAAGGAGCATACTTGGATCAACAGGAGAAAAAAGATTTTTTATCTTTTTTTGACATGCATCAATTAAAAGAGGAAACAAACGACATTATTGATTTTCGTTCAGGTCTTCCTGCTTTAGATATGTTTCCAAGGAATACATGGGGACAAATCTCTAAACAAGTTTGTGCAGATACTTCTCATTCCATTTTTGGTTATGGCTATCCTGAAGGGAGAATTGAACTACGTCATATCCTTTCTCGCTACCTTAAAAGAACAAGGGGGGTTCATTGCCATCCAGACCAATTAGTTATTACCTCCGGAGCAACACAAGCTTTATCTCTTATAGCTAATCTATTTCTTTCCCCTGGGGATGAAGTAATGATTGAAGATCCTATTACTCATGAAATTCAAACAATTTTTACTTCTCCAGGCTCAACACTCTATCCTATACCTGTGGATGAACAAGGAATGAGAACAGATTTAATTCCACTAGATAAAAAACCTAGTTTTATTTTTGTCACACCGTCACATCAGTTTCCACTTGGAGGGACTTTGCCTATTCAACGCCGGATTCAACTTATTCAATTTGCTCGAAAAGCTAATTGCTATATTGTAGAAGATGATTATGACAGCGAATTTCGTTATCAAGGTGCTCCCATTAATTCACTTCAAGGGCTTGATCCAGATAGAGTGGTTTACATAGGAACTTTTAGCAAGATATTGTCACCAGCGCTTAGATTAGGTTACTTAATTCTTCCGCCTTCTTTAACAAAACGATGTAAAGATTTAAAATGGTTCACAGATCTTCACACCCCCTCATTAGAACAACTTACTATTGCACGCTTTATAGATGAAAGACATTTGGAGCGCCATATTAGAAAAATGAAAAAAATTTATAAAGCACGACGGGATCAGGTGAAAAAATGTTTAACAGAAGAGTTTGGTAATAAGGTGAAAATTTTAGGGGATTCAACAGGCCTGCATTTGATTGCTGAATTTAAAAACATAGAGTTTACAGATCAAAAAGTAAAAAGCATAATGGAACGACATAAAATTAATATTTATCCAGTCGAACTTCATACCATTAAAAAGGAAATGCATCAAAATAAAATAATTTTAGGTTATGGAAATTTAACAATAGAGGAAATAAAAGAAGGTATCAATAGACTAAAACAAGCTCTAATTTAAAAGTTTATATCCATATGAATGTGGTTATTGGACTTTAATACCGGTCAATAAAATATGTCCATAATGTTCACTTATAAAAGTTTGAAATAAAAAGAAATTTAGATAGAAAGATTGAATCTAATGCGTAAAGTATATTCGAACATCCTATTATAGGATGGCTTTTCTTAGTCTTTAGCATTTATTTATTCTTATGGACTTTTATTGAAGCAAACTCTTTTTTATCGGTATTTGTGTTCTAATTGTAGGATTGCTTTCACTATTTTTCTCGAAAAAAACTGTTAATCAGTCAGGAAATTTCCTTTCCCTTTATGATCAGTAAACAAATAAAAAACGCCCCAATGGCGTTTCAGTTTGTAGACAAAAGGGTGTCACTTTTGGAGTTATTTCGCACTCATTTTAAGTGCTATTTTGCACTATATATAAATATAAAAAGGTCCGATTTCCCAGCATTAAAATTGGGAAATCAGACCTTTTTTGTTACTTTACAAACGCACCCGATTACGGAAAATTGAAGAACTTCAAAGTTGCAAAATAGTTCCTCAGTTATTTTGCTAAAGCCCTTGTTAGTTGAACACCACGCTATTCTTTTAAGGCACTTCCTGAGACATTGACTCTCTTTGATACAAAGAAATACACGAATACATAAACAAATAAACTTCCAATTACAAGATAGTATATTTTAGCAGTAGAAGTATAAATGAACATAGCGAAATATAGAATAAATAATTGTGCATATAATACAACCAAGACAAACTTTAAGAAAGAATCATTTATCTGGGTTTTAGAAATAGGGTAAAGTAATACACTTTGTTTAATTTCATGTTGTAAAGGAATTACTTGATATCCAGTCATAAATAAAATTAGGAGATTAAAAATCCAACCACTTGTTGGTATAGCATAATTAACAAATATGCCAATTAAAGTTAGTCTTAAATAAAGGTAAAAGTAATCATTATATCTTACAAACAAGTGTGAGTATAAATATACGAATGTGCTACTTTGACTATATGGGATACACCTTTTCAGAATCATAGTGAGCAAACGTCTATTCCGAAAAGAACGTTTAAGATTAGGAACATCCATGAAAATATTAATAAATTTAAAGTTTCTTAATAAGGCACTTTCTTCTTCAACTATTAGCCACTGCCAATTCAGATTTCTTTTTTTTCCTATAAAATAAATTAAATAGACGAAATTTATACTCATTAAAACAAGCTCAAAAACCCAGTCATTTTTAAACAAAAAGTAACACATTAAATATATTGAAAAAAACCTATTTAACCTATGTAACACAAATTGTACATGGTTCTTTAACCATTGTTCAGTCCACTTCATTAAAATGTTATAAGAAACAATCCCCACTATTAAAAAGAAGACTGGAAGACTTATATTAGTTTTGTGTAAAAATAGGGATAATAAAATGGTAATCAAACTAAGCGATTTAATAAAATCAATAACAAAACTATATACAAGTGATTTAATAAAATACGACTTTAATTTCCATTCTAATGGCAACAAAAAGACTATATCTGCCCTTTTAATAAATGTACGAACTTTTGTCTGCATTAAAATGAAGGTTACAAATAGTGATAAGATTACTTCAACAGATATTTGAGGAGGTATCCACTGAAGAAATAAATTAAAATAATAAATAAAGATACTACTAATAATCAGAAAAAAATAAACAACATTCGCACCAATTATTGAATAGTATCTGAACATCTTTCTATAAAATTCCTGAACCCTTAACCCCCATAATGTTTTTATATCCATTAATACACCCATACTTTCATTGAATAATATCCTAATGGCACTATATGTATAATTCAATTAGCTAATTTTTCTTGTTGTACAATTGCACCGGTAAGTTTGAGTACATTGTTTCACAACTTACACAAAAATTAACATAAATATCCATTTTAATTTAGAAATGTTATTCCTTTAAGGCCCAGATTGCAGAACAAAATTAAAAAGCGCCCTTTAATCAAAATGATAACATGTTAATATTTTACAAGCTAGATACATGTTACAAAACTCGTGATTTTCTGGACAATAATATTTTAAAAATTCAAATGTAAATAATTTTAAAGCATGCTACATTCAAAATGTACCAAACAAATATAAATGAAGAAGGGAAGAGAGAATCTATGAAATTTAAAGTCGAAACACTTCCAAACTATCGCATCGCTTATGTACGACGAGTTGGCTCATATGGTTCTGCAAATATTGAAGTAATGGAGAAGTTAAAAAAATGGGCTAAAGAAAAAAATCTTTTTGAATCGTCAATCATTTTTGCAGTCCCGCAAGATAACCCTGAGACAACACTACCTGAAAACTGTCGATATGATGCTTGTATTGTGCTTTCAAATGATTATCAAATGGATGATTCAATTTATGAAGGTGAAATTTCTGGTGGTAAATACCTTGTTTACGAAATCAAACATACTGCGGAAGATATCCAAAAAGCATATGCAGAAATTTTTACAGCTGTACAAAGTACTGGATATCAAATTGATAACAAGCCTATTTTGGAAAGATACACTTATGATATGGTAAATAACCATTATTGCGAAATTTGTGTCCCAATAAAACCATGACTTTCCGGGTGTCTAAAATTACTGAATTTTACAAACGAAAATATAAATCTATTTAATAACATCAGTTGTTGCTAAGAAGATCAAAAGAGCATGTTTTAAAAAAATTTACATTAAGGCATGCTCTTATTGTATTAAATGGATAAATGACTAGTGTATTTTTACTTCTTATTAACTAAATATTCGCCCCGTCAGGAAGAAAATAAGCCAGATCCATTAATGATCTCTTCGCTAGACATTAACGTTGTTTCATATATCGTTTTATTTTGCTTTTTCATAAAGGACTGGACAACCTCATAACCTACTGCGTAACCAGAACAAAAAGAAAGGCCTACAGGTTGATATCCTTCTTGTTTGGCAATTTCATCACCAAACATATAGCTACTTACCTCGGCAAATCCTTTTATGTTTAAAGCCTCTCCAATAACATAAGTTGAGTACTCTAAATCGTCTTTGTCCATACTAGTCACCCAAGGTCCTAGCTGTTCTGTTCCATACAGTTCTTTTGCAAACGAATCCGCCAAACCTTCTATGACAAGATAATCTCCCACTGTTACATTTCCATGATCCCAATCAAAATAAGAAAAACGAATATTGTGATGGAACTCATGGGCAATAACAGCAGGAAGTTTAGGCAAATTGTAATCATTTGGATAAATATTCACAGTAATAAACCCGGGAATACCTCCAAACCCCGTATATCCCTTCTGAAGCTTCAATTTGTCGGGGTCTGCAACATACAATCCAAATTTTATTTCATCGGCATTCACTTTCAATCCTTCCTTATTAGCTTTTTCTATACAGTTTTTGATAGTATTCTCTGCTACCACAAAGGCATTATTATCATTTAAGATAGATAGTCCTTGTTGAATTTGTTTATCGTTAGAAATGTCTGCGTAACCTAGCATTTTCGTAGCCATTAAAACATCATAACCATTTTCTTGTTTTGCTTTTATAGGAACGTTTATTAAATTCCACATTTCCTTAAATGGCGTCATCATTGTATAACGAAAATAATTTCTTCTTTCTTCCAAATCCGTAATTGCAAGTAATTCTTCGTATTGTTCTATTGTGTTAACTAATTTATAGTTCATGCTCATTTCAATCACTTCTTTCGTAAATATCTAGTATTGTAATTTTGAAGCAACTTTATATTCTTCATAAGATTTTCTTCGGAGTCAGTTAAGTCCAAATGAAATAATATATTTTCTAGATCTGTAATCATTTGAGTCATGTCATTTTTAATACAACTTAATGAAGGTTGTCGGTCTATTAAATCTTTAAGTTTATAACCTGTTATCTTTGCAGCGAGAATTTGCACAATTTTTTCGAAGTCTGACTTGAATAAAACCAATTGACCGTTGTCATTCTTATTTGCTTTCAATAAATTTAAATTAGAATAGTATCGTATAGAGCGTTGTGACCGTCAAGTAGAATGAAACAATTTTTGCTCGTTATTTTGAAACACTTTGTTCCCCAAATATGGTAGAACGATGCTTCATACGATAACTATCTTCATTTAAATGAATGATTTCTACTCGGTGAAGAATCCTATCTAGAATTGCTGTTGTTATAGCTTGATCACCCAATAATTCTCCCCATTCTTTTGGTGCCTTATTAGAGGTCAAGATAATGGAAGACTGATTATACAAGTCATTAATTAAATGAAAGAACATATTAGCTTCTTGTTGATCCATTGCCATAAACATTAAGTCATCTATTATGACTAAATCAGCCTCTCTAATTCTTTTCATTCTTGCTTTTGACTTTCGTGTGATTTCTTCTGTTTTCAGGTTATGAATTAAATCTCCCATTGATGTGAATATCGCTTTATACCCTTGGTTAATAGCCTCTATTCCTAGGCCTACGGCCAGGTGAGTTTTGCCCTTATGCAAAGCTTTTCATAAGGGGAATTATGGAAAGTTTTTGTTTATGGTAAGAAATAAGTGTATATGCCCTATTTGAATTGAAATATACGTTTATTTCTTTCCATAACACCTCACAATAGATTTATTAAAATCTAGGAGGTGCCATATGGAAAATCGAATAATCATTGAAGAATTAGTTGCAAATGTTTTATCTGAATTAGAAAGGCTAAATTATGCATATAACACTATTTGTGGATATCGTGCTTTTTACAAAAGAGTAATTTCATTTGCAAATGCAAGAGATGAGTTCTATTTTTCAGAAGCGTTAGGAAGGGCTTTTTTGAAGGAAACATACAATTGTACAGTTAACTATTATCAAGAAGCTATACCTAAAGAACTCAAAGGTCCTATTAGAAGAATTAGAGTTCTAGGCGATTATCAGCTTCATGGTGTGATTATCCGAAGGATTGTAAAAAAGCCAGGATATGTTAAACCACCACAGTTTGAATCAGAACTTACTGGCTATGAAAAGGAATGCGAAAATAACGAGTACTCCAAAAGAGGTCTACGAACACGGATGCAACGTTTGTTCTTTTTCATAGATTATCTTGACAGTAGAGATGTTCAAAAATCGAATGATATTACTGCAAATATAATTTCTGATTATGTAAAAACAATTTATAAGTATCATGAAAAAAGTATTGCATCTATCTTAACAGCCCTTAGGGTTTATTTAAGATTTCTCTATTTTAACCAATATACGGATGAAGATTTGTCTTTAAAAGTTCCTAAACAGAGTAAATATTATTATCCACCTGTTCCTTCTGTCTGGAATAAAGATGATGTTATTCGTATGTTGAATAGTATTGATAGAGGGAACCCAACCGGAAAGAGAGATTATGCGATTCTGCTTCTGGTTGCCAAACTTGGTATTAGGGTTGGTGACATCAAATCCTTGAAGTTATCAGATTTAAACTGGCAATCAAAAAATATAGAAATAAGACAAAATAAAACAAAGAATATCGTGTCATATCCAATATTAAATGATATAGGTTGGGCATTAATTGATTACCTAAAAAATGGGCGTCCTATTAGTAACTCTCCATTCGTTTTTATTCGGATGAATGCACCCTTTGAGGCATTTGGAAGAGACGCTAATCTTCATAATATCATTACAAAATATACCAGACTTTCTGGAATTACTGTTCCTGATGGTAAACGGCAAGGGTTACATTCGCTTCGTCATACTCTTGCGAGTACTTTGCTTGAGCAGGGAACCCCATTACCAGTAATCTCTGAGATCCTAGGACATTTTAATTCTAAATCTACCAATGTCTATCTGCATACAGGAATGGATGGGTTAAGGAAATGTGCCATTGATCCAGAGGAGGTGCTTAAGAATGTCTAAGAAATCTGTAGTGTTTCAAAGTATTCTTGGTCCATTGATTGATGGATACATTGAGGAAAAGAGATCTGTTGGCTATAAGTACAAAAAAGGATCTTCTCTTTTGAAACAATTTGACACATTGGCTGCCAATGAAAACTTAATAGATATAAAACTTTCGAAAGAATTAGTATTTCTTTGGACAGAAAAAAGGCCAAATGAGACTGTCAGTACTAGAAATGGAAGAATCTCTATCATACGAGGGCTCGCTAAATATATGGTTCGTCTTGGGTATCAGGCATACATTTTTCCAGCTGCAACTATTTCGATTGATAGATATTCTTATGTTCCTTACATTTTTTCTGAAATAGAGTTGAAGAACATTTTTACCACATGCGACATTTATCCTTTTTCAGATGTTTCTCCCAACAGACATCTGACCTTACCTTTTCTGTTCCGTATGTTATATGGTTGTGGCCTCCGGATTTCAGAAGCATTGAATTTAAAACTAAAAGATGTTGATTTGGGTAATGGGACTTTATTCATTCGGGATACGAAATTTGGAAAAGAACGAAATGTTCCAATGACAGATTCATTGACGAAGCGTTGTCGTTTGTATGTAAAAGAAACTCATAACCTAAAGTCCAGTGATACTTATTTATTCCAATCCCCTTACGGAGGACATTATAAGGAAAGTACTATATATAACCTATTTAGAGAGATATTGTGGAAGGCTGGAATATCCCATAGTGGAAAGGGACCAAGACTTCATGATTTTAGGCACACTTTTGCGGTCCATTGTTTGAAAAAATGGGTCTTAGATGAAGAAGATATTACGAATCTCCTTCCCTATCTTTCTGCATTTTTAGGACACGTTGATTTAAGAGGTACACAACATTACTTAAGACTGACTGCTGATTTATATCCAAAAATTATTGCATCAGTTGAACAGAATTTTTCAACTTTAATACCGGAGGTATCGTTCAGTGAAACAGACTGATTTTGCCAGAACACTAACACGATTCCTTTCCGATTACCTTCCTAGCCATCGTAATGTTAGTACTAATACGATAAAGTCCTATCGGGATACCTTTAAACAAGTGCTAATTTATTTTAATTTAGAATTGAAAATCAGGCCAGAGTACCTTACCTTTGAAAAAATTAAAGCAGAAAAAATTAGAGACTTTCTCCTTTGGCTTGAAAAGTCGCGTAACGTCGGAATTAACACCCGTAATCAAAGACTAGCAGCAATCCATAGTTTCTACCGTTATGCACAGTCAGAACACCCTGAAAATATATTTGAATGTCAAAAAATATTAGGAATTCCCTTTAAAAAAAGGGAGATAAAGACGGTTGAATTCCTCTCACAGGAATCTTTAAGGTATATATTAGAACAACCTGATACTACCAAGAAAAAAGGGCGTCGAGATTTAACGTTAATGGCTACTCTATATGATACAGGGGCACGAGTACAAGAATTAATTGATTTAAAAACAAGAGATGTCAGACTTACGAAACCAGCCACAATTACTTTAACCGGCAAAGGAAATAAACGAAGAAGTGTACCTATTATGGATAAAACAAGAGTTCTGTTGGAGAATTACATGAAAGAAAACAAACTATTGGAAAATGGAAAACAAGATTATCCACTTTTCTTTAATAGCAATAGACGCGCATTTACAAGGCCTGGAATCACATACATTTTAGAAAAGTATTTAAAACAGGCTAAGGAAAATCATTCAGATGTTCTGTTCTCTGACAGACTTCATCCTCACATGATCAGGCATACAAAAGCTATGCATTTATTGGAGGCTGGTGTAAATCTAATTTATATAAGGGATTTACTAGGACACGTAAATGTTACTACAACTGATATATATTTAAGAGCAAATACGGAAATAAAAAGAAATGCATTAGAAGCCGCATATATGGAGGTTGTGAAGCAAGATACCCCTGTTTGGGATGAGGATACAGATTTATTAAAGTGGCTGGAGGAATTTTGTCGATAGGAATTTTGGAGTATTATGGAAAGATATTTGTTATGCCAGCTACGAATGTTACGCCTAATTACTAATATCTTTCCATAAACAAAAACTTTCGATAATTACCTACACCTGGTGGCCCTAATAAAATCAAATTGTACAGCTGTTCTATCCAAGTTAAATCTTTTAATCTATTTAGTTGTTTGTTGCTTAAAGACTTTTGTTCTTTTAAATTAAACTCCTCAAGTGTTTTGCTGAAAGGAAAAGTTGCCCACTTTAATCGGTTGTTTAGTTGCTTTTCTTCTCTTCGAGTTTGCTCATAAGAAGTGACATCTAACAGGAATTGAGTAAATGAAAGGTCTTTTTGCTCAGCTTCTCTGATCAAATGGGGGAGATGCTTGGCAGTTTCAACGAGTCTTAACCCTTTCATTATGTCTTGTAATTGTTGGATTTGGCTCATCGCTATTCAACCTCCATTAAAACCGTGTAAGTATCTACTTTTCTTTTGTATGCTTCTGTTTCTAAAACCCATTCTGATAGCCTGTTCAAAGTCTTAACTTCTTTCTTTTTATCAATAACTGTTTCATGTACCTGGCGCTGACGTTTCACATATGCAATGATATCGCCAAAATCAGTTGCACTGTATAATTTCCTTTTTAAACACTCTGCTAACGCTTTAGTGCGTACTTCGTTATCGATACCTTTTGTTTCGCGCAAGATGATTTGCAACTGGTCTTTAATGTAACGAGGATTTTTTTCCCTAACCTTCTCTAAATATTTAAAGGCTAGTTCTTTATCTTCAAATCTCTCAGCCACTGTATTAATGAATGCTCCAACACCTTTTGTACGATCCCTACTATGTTTTTTATCTTTTATTAACATCCCTTTCCCTTCGGGAATTGAATGTTTTGCAATAATTTCGCCAGTATCAGGTATATAAATAACTAATTCTTTAGTCTCCGTTTCCTTGATACATACTTTTTCATATTTGTTATAAGTTCCAAGTGGAAGAGAGTACCGATTAGATTGGTAACGAATAGTATTGTCCTTATGAACACATCTTGCTATACTTATCTCATAGTTATTTTGAATATCTATATTTTGGGAGACTGGTTTTAAGTGTTGCTTTTCCAGGAGGAACACTTCGAATGGTCTCTTTTTTGTTGTATTGTGTATTTTATAGTTACCCGTTCTGTTCAGCCATTCCCATCCTTGCTCATTCCAAGAGTCGATGTTATGAAACACTCTATGTTTGGCATAGTTTTGTTTGATAAATCCAACTACATTTTCTATTCTTCCCTTACTCTCAGGGTCAGCTTTTCTACAAACCCGAAGGTTTATTCCTCTGGATTCTCTATACTGCTGAAATTCTTTAGTTAAAATTAGATCTCCACCATTTTCGCTAACAACAATTAAACTATCTTGGTCATAAACGATCTCATTGGTCATTCCTCCATACCATTTAAACGCGTTCTCATGGGCTTGTATAACATCCCGTGTTGTAAATGGTCTATCCAACCACTCTTTATACTTTTGTCTAGAATGTGATAAGACAAAAGCTATAAAGTTGAGTTTGGCTTCCTTATTATCAACAGTTTTTTGTCTCGTATGACCAAAATCTACTTGCATTTGTTCTCCCATTGGGGGATCAGGAATTGCCTCATACATTCGAGGAGATGTTTCCTTATTTATTTTGTATTCTTCTCTTAATGCTTTTACATATGTTCTTACTGTACTTTCTCCAACAGTTAGATCTTTATATTTCTCTAAAAGCCAATCATAAACTTGTGCTGCTGACATATCCGGATGCATTCTCAACCAAGATAAAATCAGTTCTTTATATGGATCTAATTTTTTCTTTTTATACTGAAGAGAATCAACCCATTCCGCCATCTCCGAAGGAGATCTCTTTAAGTGCCTGTAAACAGTTGTTCGAGAAACCCCTAACTTTTCAGCTATCTTTGTCTGACTAAATCCTTGCTTTAATAATTGCTTTATCTCCATGTACATTTCCCACTTATCCACCTTCGCTAGCTAACCTCCACTGCAAGTATGAACTATGATCATTTTACAGTGATAGGTTGATATTTTTTGCTGGTATATTTGGGTAAATAAGCGTTTCATCTTATCAAGCAAAAACTGTACACTTTATTCTAGCAGTCACAAGCGTTCAGTAAGTCCAGTTATTTTATAAACTTCTCCAGTTGTAAGCAGCGTAATTCACCTCCACATTACAAGGTTAAGGTATTACGCAACGTTAATGTCAAATAAAAAATGGGCTTTTACTTTAGTGTACAATAAGAAAAGCCGATACTTCCTTAACGTAGGAAAAATCGGCTTTCTTTATGGCGAAATTTGCTTAGCGTATGTTTTGCGCTTTTTGTTGGTAGGACCCCTATTAGAAGAGCCAACCCTTATAAAAAGATGTTAAAAGCTACCCAAGAACATTCGGTACAACCAAATTTACTTAACCGTGAATTTAAACAAGAGATCCCAGGTAAGGTATTACTTACTGACATTACTTATTTATATTACGGTAAGGGACAAAAAGCTTATTTGTCCACTATTAAGGATAGTTCAACGAATGAAATATTGGCCTATAATGTTTCTAATCGACTTACATTGGATTTAGCTACGGATACATTAGTAAAGTTAAAGAATAATAGACGAGTAGAGTTGGCAGAAGGAGCCTTTATTCACTCAGATCAAGGAGTACACTACACTAGTCCCAATTTTCAGAAGCACGTAAAAAAACTAGGTCTAGGACAATCAATGTCAAGAAGGGGAAACTGTTGGGATAACGCTCCACAAGAGTCTTTTTTCGGACATTTTAAGGATGAAGCATTTATAAAACCGTGTAATTCTTTAGAAGAACTTAAAAGGGAAATAAGAAGTTATATGACTTACTATAACAATTTCAGATATCAATGGAATTTAAAGAAGATGACCCCTGTTGAATACAGAAATCATCTACTTGATGTGGCATAACCTTTTTTTAAATGTCCTTTACAACGGGTACACTTTACTGCTCTTGTATGACCATATTTATGATTTTCATCAGCAGGTTTTTGGGCAAATCTCAACCCAATTAAAACAGTCACCGATGCAATAACATCCGTTAGATTGTTTATCCCATCGGCTTTTAAGGCTTCCGAATTACCTATATTACCAGAAATCAACTTAATAACTGAAAGAAAAATATATGCTAAAATACTAATCCAAACTCCTCTTTCAGCTTTCTTTAAATTTGTATTAATCATCATATCCTCCTCTAAAAGTACCTTCGAAAATTCACAAGTTATATATAGTATTTAACTTCATTGAATTTTTATTTAAAGTAGATACTTTAAATAATAAATGTGGGAACCAGTACTAAAGATTATTAAGAAATTACAGAAAAAAACAAAATAATTCATTAACTGATGATGTGCAACTTTTATTCTAATTTCGTTATAATGTATAAAGGTATTGAATATATAGGAGGATTATATGCCTACACCTAGTATGGAAGATTATATTGAAAAAATTTATTTACTTATTCAAAATAAGGGGTATGCACGTGTGTCTGATATAGCTAATGTTCTTGGTGTCAACCCTTCTTCGGTTACGAAAATGGTTCAAAAATTAGATCAAAATAAATATTTAATCTATGAAAAGTACCGTGGAATAATTCTTACTCCATATGGTCAAAACATGGGAAAACAACTTGTTTATAGACATGAATTATTGGAATCTCTCTTTCGCATCATTGGGGTTGATGAAGATTTAATCTATGAGGAAGTTGAAAGGATTGAACACCATCTTAGTCTGAAAACGTTGGATTGTATAAATGGCCTGGTACAATTTTTCGAAGAGGATGAACAACGGATAAAGGCATTAAAAGAAATTCATCGAAAGGATAAAAGGTAACAGTGATTTGTTTGGTCAAATGGTATGTATTTAAAGCATTAGTATAAAATTTTATAAAATAAATAAAGGATGCATTCTTATTTTCCGATTCTCACCCGTTTTGACACGATAAACTGTACGTTCTAGTAGTTTACTTAATGGGCACCGGTCTGTTAACCTAATAAAATAGATATTTCTTTAAAAAAATCCATATGCTTATATAAATAAAAGAACAACCTAATGAGATGCTCTAGGTTGTTCTTTTATTTAGTTCTTATAATCTAATAATTATTTACAATGGGACAATGCCAATAGGGCTTATTGCATTAGTTTTTCCAGAATTCCAAGCACCTCTATGAAGCTCGAAATGTAAATGTTGTCCAAATGACTGACCTGTATTACCTTGGTAACCAATCATTTGACCTTTAGAAACAACTTCACCAGAACCAACTAAACGACTGCTCATATGAGCATATACTGTTGTATAGGTCACACCTTCAATAGAATGGGATATAAAGACCACATTACCGTAACTAGATGAATAGTATGAATTTATAACAACCCCGTCAGCAGCTGCAACAACAGGTACTGTACCTGTTTGAGCAATGTCTGTCCCAAAATGATTTGCACCCCATCTTGAACCAAAACTTGATGATACAACTCCGCTCGTTGGTCTTGTAAAATAACCACTAGAAACAGGTGGAGCCGAAACAGAAGCACCACTTCCGGAATTTTGGGCTTCTTTAGCTTTATTTGCTTGGCGTTCTTGTTCTAATTCAATTGCCCTTTTTATAGCTGATTCTTGAGAGGATAATAGCTGTCCTTCTTCCTCAAGATCCATCTTATAGTTTTCTAACTGTTTTTCCTCTAGTTCCAAAGATGCCATTAACTTATCTTTTTCATCTTTCTGTGTATTTAAGTTTTGCTTTAACACTTCAATTTCTTTAAGTTTTATTTGAAGGCTTTCCGCCTCTTTCTCTAAGTTTTTCTTCGATTCCTCCAGCAATTCTTTATCTGCTTTATGTTCTCGTAGAATAGCTCTATCTGCTTCTAATAGGGTGGTAACTAATTCTACCCGATCTATAAATTCACTAAAGTCATTTGCTCCTGTCAAAACATCGATATAACTAATCATACTACCATTCTCTTGGAAGGAACGAGCGCGATTTTTTAGGAGTTCATTACGCTTTGCCATTCGTTCTTCGACTATCTTTATTTCCTCTTTTAATTTAGAAATCTGATTTTCGGTTTCCCTAATTTCATTCTGTTTTGACAGCATTTGTTCTTCTGCTTCGGTAATTGATAAATCTAACTGTTTAATCTCAGCATCTAATTTTGCTTGTTCATTTTTAATTTTGTTTACTTCTTTTTCCGTATCACCAATTTCAGATTCAATGGATGACTGTTTACTATCAATCTCATTTTTTTGCTCCTTCAAGTCTTCTAAATTAGCTTCAGCTAATACTTTTGTCGGCACTTCTGATAAAGTTACACCGAACCCTAACAAAGTAAGAACTGAAACTGAAATTATTGTACTCTTCACTTTTTACCTCACCTTTAACTATATTTAGAATCTGAAAAATATAGGTATTCTTCAGTTATTTTGTCGTTTTAATTCCTCTTATCTAAATAATAACAACTGTTTTTGTCGAATACTAAAACAATTTTATTACAGTTTCTTTTCAAATAAAACTATCTATCCTGTTAGTAGGTTATTAAAGTTATCATTTCCCTATCGGAATGAACTAAAATTACTTCCATATAAAAAATAAAAAAATCATTCAAAGATATTTTGATATTTTCTACCTATTAAAAGAGTTAGACTAATCAACAAGATTTTTCGATTGCCTAAGGGCTTATCTTCTTTTTTAGTCCTACTGATTTTATGCAGAACAAGGCATTTTATTTGCACATTAGCGAAATAGAATATTTGAGGTATACCTATTGGACAGATTCAATCCGTATACTTGTTCTCTATTTATCAGAACCAAAGTCAATTAATTTATTCATCCAAGGCTTCGGTAAACTGTCTTCTTTTTTCCTCCGTTTGAATCGTTCGAATTATCTTAGCTTAATGAATCCGTATCTATATTTCTAAATTTTTGTAGATACTCTTCTTCCTTTCTATCAATCTCACTTTCTAAATCTAAGTTTCTTTGTTCTTTTGCCCATTTAAAAAATATGACAGCCAATACAGATCCATATATCGCCTCTTGAATAATTTTCATAAGTGCACCACCAGCCTGTTGATCATCCAGTGTACCAATCCCGAATAGTCTAGGCATATGCATGTAAGAAGAATATAAAATATCCTTTGAAAAAATAATCAGGGCACAAGCAGGAGTAAGAAGAATGCCCATACCACAAATATAAGCTATTTTATAAAGTGGTTTCATACCTTCTATACTATCAACGGGTGGAAGAATAGGCCACCACATAATGAAAGACAGAAAGAAAAGAAAAAGAATGGATAGATTAATATAAAGTTGATTTCCCATTATAAAATCAAAAATGAAAGGCACATGATAAAACGAAAAAACAACATTAAACAAAAGAATAGCTAGTACAGGTTTTGTAACGATATGTATTGTTTTCCTTACGATTTTATATTTGTTAATTAGTTTCCCCACTTCTTTTTTTGGCAATCCGAAAAGAATTAAAGGTGGGACCGCAAGGTAAATTATTGATTGGATGAACATATGAACAGAAAAAAGATAATGCCCAACACTATTTAGTGGTGAACCCAATGATACTGCTAAAAGCGATACTCCAAGATGAAAGCTGATTTTTTGATTTTTTGTTAGATGGAACTCCATAGTTTTTCGTTTATGTTCATATAAAAAAGCAATTGCCAAGCAAACAATAATTAACGGTATGTTCCATTCAAAATAAAGTTCACTAAGTGCTTTATGTTGCATATTCATATAATTTTATATTCTCCCTTTTTAATATTAATTACCTTCTTCTCCGCTTATAAACTTTGTATAAAAATAAACCATATACCAAACAAATTACTATTAACAAAAAGATTACGTAAAAGAATGATTCAAGCAAATAAAACCTCTCCTTATTTCGTGAGTATATGTTCATATAAATTATAATCAATTGTTTTTAAACATTTCCATAAATAATTGTTTACTAGGGGCTATCCCTTGAAACTTCATAGAATATGAATCTCAAAAACTCAGGAATATCAAGGGTTTTATATAATCTCGTCCGTTCTAAATCCATGAAAAGTAATGTGAAATGGTTTCTACTAATATATCTAATTTCTATTTTCTCTGTTTTTGTATTGATTAAATTTGTGATTACCCTTAAAATTACCCAACATCAAAATTTTATGGTAATTGTGTTATATCATTATAGCTGTTGTTGAAGACTCCCCAACCATATTAAAACAAATACACCCATTTAGATGGATAAGCAAAGCTAATGTATTTAAGGTGAATCCTGAAGAAATATTATAAATTAATGCCTTGAAAACTATAAGAACAGAAAAGAATTATAAGAGCGTATAAGCCCCTTTTCATTTTTCTTAATTTCTTTTTTATATTTTAAACATATGTTAATAATAAATTAAACACGTTTTTTTGATATAAAAGGGGATTTATTTAACATGGATCGAGTAATAAAAAATGAACAGAAACCTTATAAAGAAACAAATCTTATAAGAATCGAATCGAAAAGTAGGAAGGATATTTGTTCGGAATATCTTCACTACATTGAGAATGGATATCGTCTTACGATAGATGATGCTGCTACCTATCTAAATTGTACAGGTCCGTATGTTATTAATACGATTGTCCCTGAGGTGAAACATATTCGAATTACCCGTCTTAGTAAAATGATTTTAATGAAATACGCAAAAGACAATGGGATTGAAGAAAGAAGAGCTAGATTGTTCACTAAGAGAATACTTCTCTCTGAGGATAATTTTAAAGAACACATCCGCAATTCAATAGAGCTGGTTATCTCATACAAGAAATTCTCAGAAAATGATTTTGAACCTGGATTTATTGATGAAATTAAAAAGAGGATTGCTAGAGGTAACGAAAAAGGCAAAAAGCTAACTCTACAATCTCATATGACAAGAATTACGGATATTTTGAAGAAAAAATATTTCACCGACGAAAATGGAGTTGTTAGATTTGAAAATCAACAAGAGAATTTACATATAAATTCTTTTCCAGTTAAGTTATATACTCAAAAAGAAATAATGAAAGAGTATGGAATAAAATATAAGGTTGATTTTTACAAACAAGTCGAACTAAAACTTGGCTTTAGAAGACTCAAATATGGAAATCTCGTTCGGTTTGAGAAGGTAAAAGAAGATGAAAAATACATTTTCCAAATGTATTTGAGTATTTATAGAAGGCTTCAAGAATTGTATGGAGAAGATTTAATAAATATAATCCAAAATGAGGCCTTAATTAAGTTAGACAAATATAAATAGTAACCTTCAAAAAACACTGCAAAAGTGTTAAAAGAAAACGAAGTACCCCCAAAATAGTGAAGAGATGGATAAAAAACTAATATAAAAAAAGAATGATTGCCCAACGGGTAATCATTCTTTTATACTGTAAAAAAAATCCTTCTTAAATTAAATTTTATTGTGAACTGATCATTATTTAATTTTACTACAGGGATTGAAATTCTAAAAGAATTATTGTTGGGTGCTAGCAGTTTCAAGTAACCCTTTTAAATCTTCATCTTTTATTTTAACATTTGCGTCTTTCAGTTCTTTTTGTAAAACTTCTTGAATTTTACTGTCGTCGATTTTTGATACCTTAATATTGTATTCGAGTTCATTTTTCATTTTTTCAAACGATTCTTTTTCCTTTTTCTCTAAAACTTGAATAATATGAAATCCATTTTGAGTTTTTACTGGTTCGCTAATTTGATTGATTTCAAGTGAATAGGCAGCATTTTCGAACTCAGGAACCATTTTACCTGAACCAAACCACCCTAAATCTCCTCCTGCTTCAACAGAACCAGGATCCTTTGAATATTCCTTTGCTAGCTTTTCAAATTCGGCCCCTTCATCCAACTTTTTCTTTACTTCCTTAGCTGTTTCCTCATCCTCTAAGAGAATATGTCTTGCTTTTATTTCTGGTTTATAGTTTTCATAACTTTCTTTCAACTCTTTTTCAGTAACTTTTATGTCTTTTATTGCAGCTTTTTCTACTAGGAGTTGAAACTTAAGTATTTTTTTAAATTCACTTTCATCTTTTATATTATTTTGTGCAAGTATCATTTCAAAATTAGAACCATATTGTGCTTTAAATTCCTCAAATTTTTTATTTAATTCTTCACTTTCTACTTTGTATTTATTACCTAACACTTTTTCATAGAGAAGTTGCTGAAGTTCTTGTTCACCATATTTATCTTTCATGGCAGTATAAAGTTCTTCTTTTGAAATATTACCTACTTTTGTCTGGACTATTGCTTCTGAATTAGTAGTTTGAGAACTGCAAGCACTTAAAGCAATAAGACCACCAGTCATAGAAACTGCTAAAATCAATTTTTTCATACGAACACTCCTCTTGTTTTAGTATTAAATAATTCTCCAAATATCTATCTATGAATAGATGCTCATATATATTATGATATTTAACCAAAAAAAGTCAATCTATTCTTTTATCTAAAATAACACATATTTGCTTTTTTGAGATTACCTTTAACTTTTCACCAGTTTTTCTGAAAAATGCACAGTTTCTGCAAACTTTTGATATAGTATAGAGGCCTAGGACGTTTTACCCTTCTATTTAAAAAGAAGCACTCTATTTGAGTGCTTCTAAATTTATTTATACATTAAACGAATAGTCTTTCTAATTTTTATTAATAGAATTATATCAAGCACCTGATTTTTATGCTAACATGAAGTTGGAAGGTTCCTTTTATTTTAAAGGACTAAAAAGGTATTGAATATTTAAAAACAACTGTAACTAATTCCTTCGAAAAAAGGTATTAGTTACAACTACAAACAATTCGAATTTCCACCTTTTATTTTATTCAAAATGAGCAAAATCCTGGCTTATATGTTAATTGAATCTTTTATAGTACAAGGTATTTTTTCTATTCCCAAAATACTTTCCATTACTAACCAATCTATATATAAATAGGAAGTGATTCAAATGTTGTATACTGTTATATTTTATTTAGTTCTATCTCTTTTCTCTCTAGGAGTTATATATATTTTCAAGAAAAAATCTGACAAAGAGTTAAGGGAACTCGGTCAAGAAGAGAAACAAATTGATTAAAGGATCTACAAAAATTCAATATTAGGAAAAATCACCCTACATACAAAAAATTGAAATCCAATTATTAACAAATAATCCAACCGTTCGAATTCCGAACGGTTTTTAAATTACTTAATATCTTCTATAAAATTTCATTTAGTAATACTATTTATTGAACTCCCTCAGTTTATTACGATTATCTCACGAATACTCGCTTATTCGCAGGATTTCATCCGCCTAGAATCTATATTTCTTAAAAGAAAGGAGTTGTTTTAGGACAAGTGGCCACGCGATGGCATAGTTGAATAGAGGAGTAGCATTCCACTCCATATTATACCATATAATGTACTTCTCCACGCCGCCCCTGGAGGCTTTCCCTCCCATGTCTCAACGGGTCAATTGCCCTATCATTCCTTCGTCATGCCCGTCCAAGGGGTGGAGGCCAGTTATGCTAACCTGATGGGTCAGTGCCCTTTTGTTTAATAAATCTGGTACTCCGTACATATTTGAAATCCTGCGAATAAGCCAACACTCGATCCGCTGCCAACTCGGATAATGGTTGGACTTTCTTGGCGGAATACGATTCGTTTTTGCGTGCTATTCCTACAAAGATCCTGACCAACTTACCTACCAGTTTCATGATAGATTTCATCTTTTTCATTTTCTTGACTTTAACATTATTTGAGTGGATGGCCTTGAATTCCGGATTGTTCATCACTAGACTCATAGTGGCTAGATAAAGGAACCGTCTAAGCCTTGATCTTCCACGCTTTGAAATGACTATTTGCCCTTTCCACTTCCCTGAGCTTGCGGAGTCCTGCATGGCGGAGTAAAGAATTACCGTGTGAAAACCCACTTAAATCGCCTGCCTCACCTAAAATACCCGCTAAAGAAATATCACTAATTCCCTTAATCATAAGTAACTTATTTGCAAAAGGAATTTTAGGTAATTCATCCTTTATTGCACGCTCAACCCTTTCAAGTTGTTGAACCGCAAGATCATACTCTTCGAGTAATTGTTCTAAATGAAATTTGTAAGCCTCAATAGCTTGTCTTGTACCTACAGATTTCCTGGCTACATTGAGAAGTAAATAGGCTTTCTTTAATCCAGGCTGCCTTTTCATGAGTGACTTCCAACCGGTCACTATCTCTTCAGGCTTCATGGAACCCAGTTCCATTGGGGATGGGAAGAGCCTTAATGTGGCGATTGCCCCTTTAGCAGTGATATCTTTAAATACCTGTCTAAGTTCAGGAAAAACAATATCCACCCAGCGATTCAATTGATTAATAGAGATAACAAGTCTTTTAACAATCACATCCCGATTAGACATGAGGACCCTAAGTTTTTCAAACGACTCGGAAGTATTCCTCACAAAGGCATAGTAACCATTCTTCACCATGTCGGCTATTACCAGGGCATCTTTCTTATCGCTTTTTGATTGGCTATTATCGCGGTTCTCTTTATTTCTTTTTACTAAATGTGGATTGACTGTCACGACCTCAATATCTTGTTTCATTAGCCATTTAGAAAGGTTGATCCAGTAATGGCCAGTAGGTTCCATACCGACTATCACTACCTCAAGTTTATGTAATCTCTTAAGCTTATCAATCCAGTTTAAAAGGGTTGAAAATCCCTCTTCATTGTTTTGAAACGTAATTGGATCTCCTACTACAATCCCTCGGAAATTGACAGCTCTGGCTACGTGAAATTGTTGTGCAATATCCACACCAACAACGATATGTTTATCAGTAATTCTCTCTATTAGTTGATTTTGTTTGTCCTGCATTTTAAACTTCATAGTAAGGGTTCCTCCTAGGTTGAGTTAGAGTCGTGTCTTATTCATATCTTACTGAGGAGCCCTATTTTTATCAAAGCTCAAAAATAACAATCTACAGGAATGCTAACCTGTCAAGCAATAATTATCAAGTTGAAAGTTTGCAAATTTGTCACATTTTATTCAAATGGTTTTTTGAATTAGATATAACACTTTGCTAAAATTAAGTTCGTAAATAAGTTAATACTATTTGGAGGTTACTAATGTTAAAAAAATTATCTCTGTTAACAATTATTTTTTTCATCGGCTTTGTTAACAACACTTTTGCTCACACAGGATTAGAAAGTTCCATTCCTCAAAATGGACAAGTAATTAAAGAGGAATTAAAACAAATCACCCTAAATTTTGAAACAAAAGTCGAACAGAACAGTACATTTGAACTTAAATATTCTAATGGAGATACTATCCCCGTTGAAAATATAACATTATCCGAATTCCAGATGGTAGGAAGTTTAATAAACCCATTAGAAAATGGGACGTACCAAATAAATTGGAAGATTATCGGTGCAGATGGTCACCCAATAGAAGGCGAGTTGTCATTTTCGGTAGATGTACCTGTTTCTGAAACCGCTCCCGAAAATACTGAGGAACCACAATCTCAACCAGATGATGCGGCGAATACAGAGAATACAGAAACAAGAATAGAAACAGAACAAGAAGATGTTCAACAAAACAAATTACCATCGTATGTTATACCCTCTATTATTGGAATTCTGATAGTTATCGTTATTGGAAGTTTCTTATTAATTTTGAAAAGGAAGAAATAGAAAATGCTTACTATTGGAATTATTAGTCAGACATTGTTATACCTTTGCTTTTCATTAACGATAGGAAGTTTTGTACTTTATCTAATACCAAGTACACACCGTCCGGATATTATGGTACCAAAGGGAATTTTAATGATTGCAACAGGTGGAATCGCCATCTTTTCATTTTTTCCCGTTTTACAATTGATTTTATTCTTATCTCCTGATATTGGTTTTGCTCAAACTTTCCTGTCTGTACTTTTTACGTTTGAAGTGGGACAATCATGGGTATTCACTTTTATTGTGGCAAATTTATTATACATATTTGTCATATGGTTTGATTACCAAAATAAAGCTAAATATAGCTGGATCGGTCTTATCTTTACCTTTTTCTTAATTCTAGCTCTAGGCTGGTCCAGTCATGCTAGCTCATATGATCAAGTAAAAGGGTTTTTAACTCATACATCCCATTTTACTGCCGTAACTATTTGGGTTGGGATTTTAATTGTTGTTAGTTGGTTTTCCAAAAGTAATTCAAATTGGTTAAAGTTTTTAAAATGGTTTACTCCTATTGCTCTATTTTGTTTCATCATTACTATTTTAACAGGGCTTATTCTAATGACCTTTGTTGTAGAATTTAAGGATTATTCAAATTCGTGGATGATCCCTTATGGGCAATCCTTATTAATAAAGCATATCCTTATTATTCCATTAATGGTATACATAGTGATAAACAGTATACTTGTTAAAAAAAAAATAAAAAAAGATATTACCTTTAATCCTACACCCTGGGTACGAGTAGAAAGTATTGTGCTTTTACTTATTTTCTCTGCAACAGCAGCATTAGGACAACAATCTCCTCCTCATGAAACGACGATTGTAGAAGGTGTTCTTTCAAAATTATTTACAATATTATATCAGGGAGAGTTTCAACCTGATATGAATGTTCAGCTAGTACTAAACTTAACAAGTTTTTCGTTTTTCTTATTAGCAATCCTTTTCCTGGTTTTATCAATTTTCTCATTTATAAAAAGAGTTCCTACTATTTTATCGTTCCTAATGAATATGCTATCTGTTATTTGTTTTTACCTAGCATTAATACTAAGCATTAAATAGTCATTCGATAGGTTTATTACCTATCATTTTAATTAGTTACAAACTTAAAATAAAGGAGTTATCAAGATGACAAAAAGAAAGACTTCACCTTTTAAAGTTGCAGTAATTATCACCATATTATTATTTTCATATTAAGTGCCTTAATTGTAATAAATAAGAAAACTTCTGAGTCGAGCATAGGGACTAGTTATGAACACAGCCATCGATTGAAGGTCAACCAACATTAGGAGAATCGGAAGCACCTGTAACTGTAGTTGAATTCGGTGATTTTAAGTGTCCTGCATGTAAAACTTGGGGGGAAACCATCTTTCCACAGTTAGTAAAAGATTATGTTGATACTGGGAAAGTTAAAGTCTCATACATTAACGTCTTATTTCATGGAGACGAGTCGAAACTGGGTTCTGTAGCTTCTGAAGCTATCTATAAACAAAATCCCGAGCGATATTGGGATTTCCACAAAAAACTTTTTAGTGAACAACCAGATGAAGACCACGATTCATTATGGATCACAATGGAGAAAATTAAGGAAACTGCTAGCTTAATACCTGATATTGATGTGACACAGTTGGAGGAAGATATGAAGAGTCAGTCAGTAATAGACGAAGTAAACAAAGATTCAGTACTAGTAGAAGATTTCAAGGTCCAACAGACACCAAGCATCATGGTTAACGGCACAATGCTTGATGATCCTTTTGACTATGAAAAAATTAAAAGTCTTATAAATAAAGAATTAGAGGATAAATAAAAATGAAAGAAATTAATTCTAATCAAGTCTATTTGTATATGGCATGGATTGTTTCTATCACCGCGATGCTTGGAAGTCTTTATTTTAGTGAAATACGGGGTTTTATTCCATGTGAACTTTGTTGGTATCAACGTATTCTGATGTATCCTCTAACGTTAATACTAGGAATTGGAACTTTTCAAAATGATTTATCAGTTAAAAAAATCGCTTTACCTATGGCTATTATAGGATGGTGCATATCCTTTTATCATTATATGTTGCAAAAAGTACCAGGACTTGCAGAATTAAAACCTTGTGTTAATGGTGTTCCTTGTACTACTGAATATATAAATTGGTTTGGATTTGTTACAATACCATTTCTTGCACTAACTGCCTTTACTATAATCATATACTTGATGATTTATATAAAGCCTGTAAAACAAACACAAAATTAAACTATTGATAAGAGCAGAAGTAAAGTTGATAACATCTCCCATACTGCTCTTATTTTTACTTTTTACCCGAAGATTTTTGGAGTTAGTTAAACCAATCTTAACTTTTTGTCCTACATAAATAGACCTTCCGCTTGTTTATACACGCAAGACAAGATAATCTCCTGATTTCATTTGTACTACATCAGCTTTCATTGCCTTGGCAATATCTACCGTTAAAGCCTCAGCTTCATTTTCATCCTTTGCCCATAATGAAAGTTGCTTTCCACCTAATAACTTCTCCTTATCTGTAGTTATAAATGCTAAATCTCATAATTAGGTCTTGCTGTAACTTCACGTCCCAAACTACTCCCTCCCTAATAAATTTGTTTTCATAACCAAGTGACTTTTCTTTGAACTTTCCAATAATGGCGTATTCTTAATAGTTTCTATAAGTTTGTTTATGTCATTCACGATTGGTACTAGTACAATCACTACACGTCCATCTTCATAGTCTTTTCTTGTGAAATGATATCTTTTCACCCCTAATGATCTTGTAGCCTCAAACAAGATTGCCTGTCTTTGTCCATAGTTATCAAGGGTTATTCGGAAATGATTTTCACGAGGATACACTATAACAGCAAGTCCACCCTTCTCGACCAAATTTTGAGCATTTTTAGTTCCTAGTTGATTAGTTACATAAATTCATCCACAAAGAGCTCTGAACCCTTAACTTGTATCTTTCCTTCCTTCACATCTGCAATATCACCAACACTTTTTCCTTTTGAAAATCGTTTTACAATTAAAAACACAATCAAGCCGACTACCACGCCACAGACAATATTTATCCATGTTGATTTGCTATCGACTATTTGGATTGTAAGTCCCGTCGCGAAAGATACGATTAATGCAAAATAATTACGTGCTTCAAATGTTTTGGCAATGCCATCGATATAAGCATCTCCTCTATACGCATACTCCGTGGTTTCAAGATCTTTTAAACTATCCCTTTCTGTCTTTCGAACATCTCTAAACTGTTGTATTGCAAGGGTTAAAAAAGTTACTGCTACAAAGTTCTTAGTCGTCAGAGCAGGAATGGCAACAGCCCCTAATGCTGCTGCTACAAATCCCGTTATTAAATGAATGAGATAACCATTAGGAAAACTAGGATATTGAAAATAATCTTCTTTTATTGTTAAGATTCTTGCAAGAGTGCCGACTACAATCGCCGTAACGATTAATACAATTTGCTCTGTTGAAATCATTCCACCATTCATTTTCTCACTCCTCTAACACACATTCTCTCCTTTCTTTTTAAAAAATAACCTAATGACAAATACCCTTTTCATTTAAGTAAGAAAAAAATCCACTTTCCACTAAACAGACAATTATACTCCCTTGGAAATACCTAATTCCTGACTAATAATATAGCCTGAATAAGAATTTTAACCGTGAGATTCAATTCGTAAATATTCATTTTCTATTTTGACATTACGTGATACGATTAAATAAAAGGTTCGAAACGAGGAAGTTTATGCTGGGGATCTTATCTGCTGGGACTGCACCTGGATTAGCCTTATTATGTTATTTCTACCTAAAAGATAAATATGAGCCTGAGCCACTTTCATTAGTATTTAAAATGTTTATCCTAGGGGCCCTGCTTGTGTTTCCAATCATGTTTATTGAGTATGTTATAGATGTAGAAAACCTAATAAACTCTAATTTTATTAAGTCGTTTATTACTGTTGGTCTCCTTGAGGAGTTTTTCAAATGGTTTATTTTAATTTACACTGTTTATCACCATGTTGAATTTGATGAGCCTTATGATGGAATTGTATATGGGGTATCAGCTTCTGTAGGGTTTGCAACTGCCGAAAATATCATGTATTTAGTTACTAATGGTATAGAAGTTGCCATAGGGAGAGCACTTTTACCAGTATCAATTCACGCCTTACTTGGAGTTATCATGGGGTATTACTTAGGAAAAGGGAAATTTAGCGCATCTATAAGGAGAAGATGTTTAACATTCTCCATCCTAATTCCATTTATCCTACACGGAACATATGATTTTATAATAAATTCTTTTGTAAACTGGTTATTAATTATTGTACCATTTATGGCTTTTCTATGGTGGTTAGCTTTAATAAAGGTCAAATCTGCTAGTTCTATAGTTCCTAGAGAAGGGATTGATGACAAAACAATAAGGTATAAACATATAAATTAAATTAACTAATTACTCCATTAACAAAATATGTAACTCCTGTTATCCACTGCTTATAAAGTTCTAAGTAATAGACATAATAATGAATAATGGAATAAAACTTAAGCTATCGAGATAGTTCTCGATAGCTACAGATGAAGAAATATATATTTCACTTTGATGTTGAACTATAAAAAGAATATCAATGATGTCTCGCATGTTCTATTGTTTGTTGTAGTATATCCATAACATGTTTATCATCACAAGTGTAATAAATGGACGTACCTTCCCGTCTGTATTTCACCAACCTCAAGTTTTTTAAAAATCTTAATTGATGTGATACCGTAGATTGCAGCATTGTAAGTTTATCTGCCATCTCATTTACAGAATACTCCTTCTGTGATAGAAGATGTAGAATTCTTATCCTTGTAGGATCCGAAATAGCCTTAAAGGTCTGGGAAACGATAAATAAGGTTTCTTCATCAAGGTCATCATTTTCATTACTTTTTTCTATAAAATCATCATATTCAAATTTGGACATTTTGCTGTACACCTCTACCAAGTATTATAAGTTATTATAACATTTATTTTTTCTTTCCTAAAATACGAGATAGATTAACAAAAACCCCAATAATAATGTTATATACGATAAAATACTACTTCTTCCCTCTTTTATGTAAGGAATTATCATTTCTTTTAAAGCAACTGATAATAACATCCCAATACTTATTCCCAGGAAGACCACTTGTAAGACTGTTTCCACACCTATAATATCTTTCACACTTGAAAAAGCACCAATAGTTGTTGGAATTGTTAAACACACAATTAAAGCAATAACTTTTATGAGCGGCAAACCTGCTGTTAGTAATGGACTAACTAGTATAACTCCTTCTGGTATGTTATGAATCAAAACTGCAGCAAGGAATGTACTGTTCCCTTCTAATAATTGATTACTTGTAGTTACACCTAGAGGAAAGTTATGTATTAATAAAGATGCAACAATAATCAATCCAGCCTTTAAAGGTTTGCTCTTATTAGGATCTTTCTTAATAAATTTTGACCTATCTAGTAAATCATGTACTAAAATATAAAATGCAAAAGAAATAATTATCCCAATTAACAAAAGAATATGATTTTCTTCAAGGGCCTCTGGTATTATCTCTAATATAAGTATACCCAAAATCATTCCACCACTAAAAAGTATAACAGTACTTTGATTGTTCCTTAATCCAACTAACAATACTGCAAGAAATCCCCCTAATGATAAACCAATAAGGGATGCGGAAAAAATCCATATAGGTACCATGTACAATCCCTTTCAAAATTATTGAGAACACGTCCATAGTAAAATGTATGCTTATAATTAAGAATCATTCATCTACATACTTGATAATTAACGAATTTAATGATTTATTAAATACAGTGAGAGAATTGATCTGTCAACTTATTATTGAGGCTAAGACTCTTACATGATATTCTAATAAGAGTATATGCAAATATATTCATATATGTAGATAGGAATGATTTATTATGATAAATAGGATTACAAAACTTACTATTTTTATAACAATACTTGGACTTGTTATAGGAAATTTAGTCATAGCTACTGATTCAGGGGAAATTTGGATTGAATATTCCCATCGAACAATTAATATTGTATTAGGATTTTTTTTGCTTCTGATTTCTATTAACGCATTGAAAAATCAAAAAAGGAAGAATTCAAGGTTCTTTGCAATACTTTCTAGTCTTCTTTATCTACTTCAATTGGTAAACGAGAGGCTGGAATTTTCAACATTAGAAGTAACACTAAATCTTCTATTACTCACTTCCGTGATTTATTTGCATTACTCAACACAAGAACCAAAAGAAGTTGTCAATTTAAATATAATTAAGAAACCATCTAAAATTTTATTGATAGTTATCTTTGTCGAAACTCTTATTGGCGCATTTTTTAAACACTCTAATATTAGTGAGTTATTTTATTCAACTACAAACAATCTTGGCTTGGTCAGCAATACACTATTTTCAAGTACCGTAAACTCTTTACATGGGATACTAGCGATTACAATATTATTAATTGCTGCATATATCCTATCCTTATCCATCTCTTATAATGTATATAAAACAAGATCGATATATTTAATAGTAACATTACTATTAACTATCTTATTTGGGGTCTTACCAAGATTACACGAGCAAAATGTATTTACCTCTTTCATGCATTTGACTCTTACTACCTTTACAATTACCATATGTGCTACAATTACAGCAAAAAGAGAAGGGAGAGACTAAATTATTTAGTCTCTCCCTTCTCTTTTTATAATTAATTTACATAATCTAAGAAATTTTTCAACTGCCCATTTTTATACAACTCAATATGAAGATGAACACCTGTAGAATCACCTGTTGTCCCCATAATTCCGATTTTACTTCCCTCTTCCACGGTTTGACCAACATTTACACTAATTGAGCTTAAATGCGCATAGATAGTTTTATAGCCGTTGTTGTGGGATATTTCAATCTTATTCCCATAACCTCCGTCCCAACCCGCAAATGTCACCGTACCGTTATCAGCTGAGAGTATAGAAAGTTCACTTGGCCTAGCTATGTCAGTACCTTTATGAATAGTACCCCATCTTGCCCCTGTTTTACTAGATACATAGCCACCAACTGTTGGCCAAGTGAAAGTACCGGTTCCTCTTGATGGAATAACTTTGGTCCCTTTAACCACGATTTGTTTTACAGGTTGTTTAATAATATCCTCTTTTACAACTTCCTTATTTTCTAACTGACCATTTTTACTAATGTACTTGTATTGAATTACTTTTTCACCATTTGAACCTGTTTGTTTAACCTTTTGATCTCCCTTGTAAAGAGACTCGTCCTCTACAACTTCAGTTTCAAAAGGAATTGGCTCATTTTCAGTAACAAGTTTCTCTTCCATTACATCAGCGATAGGTTTGTAGGATTTCACCAATAGTTTTTGACCGATTTTTAATACGGAGTTTTCGCTGATAGAGTTTAGTTCAAAAAACTCCTCTTTAGATATGTCATAACTATTAATAATTTCCCCAAGAACTTCACCCTCTTCTACTATATGGTAAGCGTTTTCGCGAGTTCCTTTTAAGATTGAGTTAACAGCATCTGAAACACCTAATACATTTTGAGGAATTACCTTTACTTCTTCAACAAGTGGTTCTGGTGAAATGTATGTTGTAAGCGTACCATCGCTAGTAAACTTTGACTTTAGTGTTTTTATTACTTCATCCGCATCTGATTTACTTGCTACAAAAACCGCCCGATCACCGAATCTAATTTCTTGCCCAACAGCATTGATTTCAATATTATTATTAATCCATTCAATTGTTTGTTGATCATGCTCTTTAGGTTGAAAAGTATTTTCAGGGACAAATTCAACCTCTTTTGACGTGTCCATTTCTAAGTTAGGATAATTATTTTTTGATTCCTGTATCTTTTGCTTAATAGCTGATTGAGCTTCATCAATATCGTGGACAATGCCAATATATTGATTACCTACATAAACATGATAAATTTTTTGCAACTCAACTTTGGCTGAAGCTTCTCCTGAACTAATAGAGCTTGATACTATTAATAAAGTGGATGTTATGTATAATATTTTTTTTATAACATTATTTGAGGCCAAAAGTTACCACTTCCCTATAAACTTGATGTCCATTCTTTCAATCCCTTTCTATAATAACATACGAAATTATCAATCGACAAAATGTTACAAAATTGTAATCTACTTTTAAATGGATTTTATTGAAATTAAAACACATATTCCACTTACACCAAAATTTATTTTAAAGTCAAGCGTAATTTTGCGTATTTTTGTAAAAATGTTTGACAACTTTGTGAACTTAGTGAATAATTTATATATAAAGAAATGAAGGAGATGAATGTGATGAAATCTAAAGTTAAAATACTTAATGTAGTGAAGTACGTTAGTTTAACGAGTCTTACATTTGGAATCATTTCTTTCTTTATCGGACTGTTTGTAAACGGTTACAGCGTTTTGACACCAATTGGTGTTGGGATAGTAATCGGTTCTGTTTTTATCTTTCTTATGGGTGTATTTTTTGTAGTAACAGAAGAAATTCTTAATAAAATGCACCTTCCAAATAGAATCGTTTCTATAACAAAAAAGGAGCGCCCATAAAGACGCCCCTCGGTAAACATTTAATAATAACCCCATATAAGAGTTAGTAACGTACCAAATACGGTAACTAAAGCTATGAAGAAACCATAATAAACTGCCGTGTAAATCGACTTCTTATCCTTTGATTCACCAGCGTGCATAAACACAACTAACTGTAAGGCTGCCTGTATGAATGCTGTCACTAGAAGAATCGACGCACCTACAGTAAATGATAAATCAAAGAAGTAAACCGTTAGTGCAACAGCAGTTAAAATTAACGAAAATACAAAACCTAAAACTTGGTTTAGTGGGAACAATTCTTTCAAGTTACATCATTCCTTTCAAGAAGACGAAGCTAAAGATGAAGATCCACACCACGTCTAAGAAATGCCAGTAAAGAGAGAAAATGAACGCTTTATTAGTTGTTTCAGGGGTTAATCCACGTTTCTTAATTTGTATTAGGATGAATAGACCCCAGAATAGACCAAACGCAACGTGAGCTCCGTGAGTTCCTAACGTAAGGAAAAGGATTGATGTAAAGCCACTAGTTTGTAGCGTAGCGCCTTCGTGAATATATACTACAAAATCGTATATTTCTACTCCTAAGAATCCTAGGCCAAGAATTAGTGTTATGACAAAGAATGTCATCATTGCTTTTAGTCTTCCAATACGCATAGCATGGATCGCAAGGCCAATAGTAAAACTACTTGTTAATAACAAGATGGTTTCAATTAGTACTGGAGTAATCTCAAAAATTTCTGCTCCTGTCGGTCCGTTGCCAGTTCCATTTACTAATGTAAAATATGATGCGAAAAGCGTTCCAAAAAGTGCAATTTCGGCTCCAAGGAAAATCCAGAACCCTAAGATATTTAAACGATTTTGTTCTGTACTATATTCGAGAGGGAGCGAGTGATCTATCTTCATATTCTAGTACCTCCCAATTTTTCTTCTGTTTCTTTTACTTCTTCAACAGAGATGTAGCGACCATGATCTTTCTCAAATGAACGGAATGCTAAACAAGCAAAAAGTCCGATTGTTGAAAGGATTAGAAGAATCCAAATACCGAATACAAACGCAAAGCCCCATACGAAGAAGATTGCTCCTAAGATAAACGGCATTCCACTGTTATTTGGCATATGAATTTTCTTGATATCACCCTTAAACAATTTATATCCCTTTTTCTTTGAATCCCAAAATGCTTCTGTTGAATCAACTTCAGGCACAATTGCAAAATTGTATTCTGGAACCGGACTATGAGTAGCCCATTCAAGAGAACGTGCATCCCATGGATCTGCAGGTATATCTCTTGGTGCGTAGCGAATGCTGTAATATATATTGTACACAATTAAAGCAAACCCTACGGCTAATCCCAATGCACCGATAAACGAAATCATATTCCAAATTCCAAATCCAGTTGATTCTGAGTAGGTATACATACGACGAGCTTGCCCGTCTAAACCAGAAATAAACATTGGGAAGAATGTTACACAAACGCTGATAGAGATGAACCAGAATGACCATTTTCCTAATCGTTCATTCAAAATAAAGCCGAACATTTTTGGCCACCAATAAAAGAGTCCTGCAATCATCGCAAAAACCACACCTGGAATTATAACTAAATGGAAGTGAGCAACTAAGAACATAGTATTATGATATTGGTAGTCAGCACTAGCCATCCCAAGCATAACACCTGTTACACCACCGATAGTAAAAATCGGAATAAAGCCTAATGTGTATAGCATTGGTGTTGTAAAAACAATCTTTCCTTTTCTAAGGGTAAATAACCAGTTGAAAATCTTAACACCAGTCGGTACCGCAATAGCCATGGTTGTAATAGAAAAAATACTATTAACAAAAGCTCCTTGACCCATTGTGAAGAAATGGTGAACCCAAACTAAGAATGATAGTGCAGAAATAGCTACCATAGAGATAACCATTGATTTATACCCATAAAGATTACGTCTTGCAAAAGTTGAAATGATTTCACTATATATCCCAAAAGCCGGTAGGATTAATATATAAACTTCCGGATGTCCCCAAACCCAGAACAGGTTCGCCCAAAGCATATCCATACCACCATTGGACATTGAAAAGAAGTTAGCACCAAACAGACGATCAAACGTTCCCATTGCAAGAGCAACAGTCAAAACTGGAAAGGCAAAAACGATGATTAGATTTGTAATCAAAGCAGACCATGTGAACATTGGCATTTTCATCAATGTCATTCCAGGCGCTCTCATTTTAAGAATGGTCGTAATAAAGTTAATACCTGTTATTAACGTTCCTAGACCAGAAATTTGAAGAGCAATCATATAATAGTTCGTTCCTACAGATTTACTAAATTCATTACCTGCTAAAGGGAAAATAGATGTCCAGGTTGAATCTGGTGAACCACCGATAACAAACGAAATGTTAAATAACATTGCTCCGAAAAAATATAACCAAAAACTTACTGCATTTAATCTAGGGAAGGCCACGTCACGAGCACCAATTTGTAATGGTACTACGAAGTTCATAAAAAACATAATGAAAGCCATAGCCATAAATATAATCATCACAACTCCGTGAGTGGTGAATATTTCATTATACTCTTGTGCACCTAACAATTTGTTATCAGGTACAGCAGTTTGAGCACGCATCATAATCGCATCTACTCCGCCTCGGAATAACATCAATAAGGCAGAAACTAAATACATTATACCGATTCGTTTATGGTCAACAGTTGTTAACCAGTTTTGCCATAGATACCCCCATTTTTTAAAATAGGTTAACCCAACAACAATGGCAATCATAGTAAGTACAATGGCTGCCATCGATGCATATATTGTTGGACCTGGATTAGGTACGGCAAATCGATCAAAGAAATCCATACTTTTTTTGACCCCTTTCAGGAATAATATTGCTTATTGCTCTTCATAAAAACTAACGTTGAGCTAGTGAGAGTTAATTATTAATGATTCATGTTGCTATGATCAGAATTCCCTTCAGATGAATCTGAGTCAGATTGATCTGCTTTTTCTGGGTCTGTTTCGTTATTTTCAGTAGAACCACCATTATGATGAGCTGCCGGAGGTGGCGAAAACTCTAAATGTGTTCCAGTGTAGGTCGACTGTCCAAGGTGGCCTGGTTTTAATAATTCGTTAAACTTTTCTTCTGTAAGAGGTTCAGCAGTTTCTTTAACTTCCTTTACCCACTCATCATATTCCTCAGAAGTCATTGCCTGAACGTTGAACGTTTGTTCAGCAAATCCTTCTCCAGTAAACGAAGCGTTTCGACCCATATATTCACCAGGAACATCAGCTGCTAAATTCAAGGTATTTACCATTCCAGACATTGCGTATTTCTGACCTCCAAGCTGTGGTATCCAGAAACTCGCAATTGGCCCATAAGAATATAGTTTAAACTGAACCGGACGATCCGTCGGAATAAAGAGATAGTTAACCGTTTCAATATTTTCCTCTGGGTAACTAAAATGCCATTTCCAATTAGATGCAGAAGCATAAATAACTAATGGCTCTTCTTCATATCCCTTTGGGACATCCTCCACTTCATAGGTTGACTTAACCGTAATAAACGAAAGGAAAGCAACGATTAAGATTGGAATAGATGTCCAAAGAATTTCTAATTTAATACTTCCTTCAATATGAGGTGGTTCATAATCTTCCCTTTGTTTAGAAGCACGATATTTCCTAACTATATACACAAAGAGTGTGAAGACTACAATTACGACAATAGCCATTGTCCAAATCGAAATCATTATAACATCGGATGTTGTACGACCTTGAGGTCCTTTCGGGTCTAAAACGAGAAGCGGTTCACATCCCGTTAACACAGTGGCAATAGTGAAAATTAACGAAAATAATGCCAATTTCATTTTCATAGAGGTACCCCTTTCTTTAAATATTTTCATCATTTTAATAAGTGCACATATATTCATAGATATCTCTGCTTACATGCGCATTTCTTCACAAAGAAATAGTTAGATATACAAATAAGAATTTATGCATTTATAATAATATCATTAGTTTAGTAGAATAAATGTGACAATATTAAAAAGGATTTTTTTTCAAGTTTTTTGTATTTTTTTCCAAACAATCCGTTGATTCTTATAGGATCCCATGATAATTCACCTCAATTTGATTCGAATTTTTGGCAATTGTATTACAAAACAACCAATGATATTATTTTAATATCAAAATTGTAAAAACTGAGGTGAGTTATCTGAATAAAATAATTACCACTCTAGTATTTAGTACAATAGTTATTACGGGTTGTTCATCCTTAGAGAGTCAAGAAAATGAACAAGAGCAACCACCTAGCAAATCTGAACAAGTTCAACCAAAGTTAGAGTATACAATGGGAAGTAATGATTGGTCTGTAGTTACTAATTTAACAGACAATCCCAAAATTTTAGAAGCCTATCAATTTGCAGTTGAACATCCAGAAGTTTTGGATTACATGCCATGTTATTGTGGTTGTTATGAAGAAGACGGACATACAAGCAATACAAACTGCTTTGTGGATTCAGTACAAGGTGATGTAGCCCTTTTAGATACCATGGGCTTTGGCTGAGGTGTCTGTGTGGATATCGCCCGTGAGGCGAAACTAGAATATGAAAAAGGAACAGATTTAAAAACCATTCGTGAAAACATTGACAAAAAATATGAAGGTTTAGGTACACCAGCTACACCTACTCCAATGCCTAAAGGTTAATGAATAAGACCGGCAGCTTCAAAGCTGCCGGTCTTATTCATTATCAACCTTGTATATTCCTTTTCATCTATTATTTAACTTGGAACTCGACTTTTGGCATATTATGCATCCCTCTTGCCGTAACATGTGCAATTACAAAATAAAGACCAGGTTCGGTAAAAGTCTTCTTGATGTAATATTCACCTTCTTTTTTATCTAACTCTCCTTCTACTTTTACATGTTCCTGATCAGATTGACCTTCTTTCCAAATTTCAAACTGCATCTCGTCAGCATCTTTTACTATATCTTCTCCTTGTGTAATTTTAGCTTGAATAATTACTTCCTCATTGACTTTTAGTTCATCAGGGATAGTTTCAACCGTAACCTCAATTATTTCAGGGACCTCATCATTAATTTGAGTTTCAACGTTGTTATTACAACCAACCAGAAAAAATAATATGGCCAATAAATAGGTTCCGAATTTCGCCATAAAAAAGCTCACCTCTACACTTTTTACTTTAATAAATTTACTTAAATTAATTTTATCATATATAGAAGTTGTCATTGTGACAAATATACGTCATTATTTCCAATAGTTAGATCTATATTGGGTATTTTGAGGATCGCTCTTTTTACAAATGAATTTGTATAAACTAATAACTGATTAATGAAAACAAAACACAAAAAGGCTGATTGAGATATTCTCAATTCAGCCTTTTTGTGTTTTATTTTTGATTATTAACTTCCTGGGTATCCTCTTTATTATAATCATAATTAGATCTATCCACAGGAGTAAAGTTTTCTGGAGTATAGAACCTTAACAAATCTCCGTTTACTACTCTATCGGATTCCTCTAATTTAAGTTCTACATTTTTTTTATATTCCTTTGCAAGCACTAACTTATCTTCAAGAAGCAACTCAAGGCCAGTCTTCGAGTCATAATATTTACCCTCTATGGATGAAACTTCTGGACTTACAAAGTCACCATTTCGAAACGGAATAACTTCATTATGAGTTTCTGATAATAGGTCTGTTCCAAATTGTATATAATTTTTTGTATCAATTCCAAGTAAATGAAGTAGTGTTGGTAAAATATCTATTTGACCACTATATTCTTGGTTCACTCCACCTTCTATCCCAGGTACACGAATAAATAATGGTACTCTTTGTAAACCCGCACTCTCAAAAGGTGTAATTTCTTTACCTAATACTTTCTCCATTGCTTTATTACGATTGACCGAATTTCCATAATGATCACCATACATGATGATGATAGAGTTGTCGTATAAACCAGACTTCTTTAGATAGTCAAAAAACTGCCTTAATGATTCATCAGCATAACGTGCTGTTTGAAAATATCCATCAACAGTTTTATCCCCTGTAGTATGAGGTTGAATTAAAGCGTACTCTTCCCCAATTTCATATGGAAAATGGTGCGTTACTGGTATAAATTTTGCATAAAAGGGTTGAGGCAAAGATTCCAATAAAGGAATGGATTGTTCATAAAATGGCTTATCCATTAACCCGTAATCTGCAATGTTTTCCGAATCCATCGTGTAGTAATTAGAATCAAAGAATTTGTTATATCCAAAAGATTTATAAATCTCATTTCGATTCCAAAAACTCCCCGTATTTGAGTGGAAAACCGCTGACGTGTAACCCTGTTGTCCCAATATAGCAGGGGCAGCCTGGTAAGTATTTAAGCCTTTTGTTGTAAATGCTGACCCTTGTGGAAGTCCATACAAGGAATTCTCTAAAATAAACTCTGCATCTGCTGTTTTCCCTTGTGCTGTCTGATGGAAGAAATTATTAAAATAAAGTGTATTTTCTTCCTTTGTCATGGAGTTTAGGAACGGTGTTACTTCCTCTCCATTCAATTTGTAATCAATTAAAAAGTTTTGCATGGATTCAAGGTGAAGATAAATAACATTCATTCCTTTTCCAGCCCCAAAGTATTTTGGGTTAGGTTCCGAATGATTTGATTTTGTATAATTGATTACCTCTGTGATATCGTTACTATCTGCCAAAACTCTTTGAGTAGAGGCCTTTGTACTTTGAACTGCATCATACAAAGTGTAATTATATAGACCCAAATACTTAACTATATAGTTTCTATCAAATCCCCTAGTTAACAGCTGTGGACGATCCCCTTCAGCCAAAGCTAGGTTAAAGAAAGAAAAACCTAAAGCCAAAGAAAACATAGCTGCTACATATCGCCGTCCAGGATTTTTATCTTGAATTTTTTTATTTCTAACAAAATACAATCCTACTAAAATAAGAAAATCTAAGAAAAACAAGATGTCATACGGTTTTAAAAGAGAGGTAACACTGCTACTAACATCCCCAAAATTTTGTGTCTGTGTTAAAGTCGGTAAGGTGATGTAATCATTAAAAAACCGATAATACATAGTATTTGCATATACTAGGAACGTTAATAAAAAATAAGTAGTTAATAAAATTAAATACTTCTTTCTTCCTTTAAACAAAGTCGCAAAACTTAGTAAGAGTAAAGATGACCCAAGTGGATTTAAAAGTAATAAAAAATCTTGTAGTGAACTTTCCGTATTTAAGTCAAACTGTGTTAACTGAACTATATATGTTTTTAACCAAAGTAAGATTACCGCTACAGAGAAAAAAATGATGTAATGGTTGTGCTCAAACGCTAGATTGATTCTTCTTTGAGCCAATTGAAAAAAGTTTTTCATTTTAACACCTTCTTTCTAACATAGTATTAAAACATAAATTATATAAAAAAAAAATAGGAAAATCCATCTAAATAATTATTAACTATCCATTTTTCTATTATAAATATGCGTTTCATAGCTTACTACATTAATTTTTTTTGCAAACAATAAAATTTTATTTGTTATTTAGAGGCATATATATTTCCCTATTTATTATTAAAAGAATGCATACAAAGCGCTTTATTCCTTCTTCTATTTAATAAGTAAAACGGTAGCTTTATAAAGCTACCGTTTAAAAGAATCTAATAATAAATGTTACTATTAGTATAATAAAGATTAACAAACAAATCTTACCTGTAAATTCCCACCCGTGGTTTTTGTTTTTTAGCATTAGGTAAGAAACCATTATACAAAATAAGAAAAAAATAATTAGAATGTTCTCGAAAAGGTGATTCACATAAATCCAAACTCCCTAGTTATTCGTTAATTAGCAAAGACTCAAGTTTATACCCATCCCATAATACGCACAGTTTGAGCGACTAAGAAAGTAATTAAAAAAGCGATTCCTGTGGGTATTATAAAGGACCAAAAAGTCCATTTAATACTTTTTGTTTCCTTATAGATATTTACTAGTGTTGTTCCACATGGATAATGTAACAAGGAAAATAGCATCATATTTATTGCGGTTAACCAAGTCCACCCATTGTCTAAAAATATTTGTTTAAGCCCCTCTATTCCATCCACATCAATTAATGCTCCTGTAGAAAGATATCCCATCAGTAGTATAGGGAGTACAATTTCATTTGCTGGCAAACCTATTATAAATGCCATAAGAATATACCCATCTAACCCTATTAACTTTCCTAGTGGATCTAGAAAGTTTACAATATGCAATAGGATGCTAACATCACCTATCGAGATATTAGCTAAGATCCACGTTAACACCCCAGCTGGAGCAGCTACTTTAATTGCACGGTTTAGAACGGATGCAGACTTATTTAGTGAAGAACGGATGACAGTATCAACAAACTTTGGTTTTCTATATGGGGGCAATTCTAGAGTATAATGGGTCGGTACACCTTTAAGAGCAGTTTTAGATAATACCCATGAGACAAGGAAGGTTATTATTATTCCAAACAATACGATTCCTACAATCACAGATGTTGTTACTAATGACTTCATCCCTCCTGTAAAACCGGCTGCCATAAATAGTGATGACAATACAATGAGTGTTCCCCAACGACCATTGCAAGGGACGAAGTTATTTGTCAGAATTGCCAGCATTCTCTCACGTGGAGATTCGATTATTCTTGAAGACATAACGGCGGCTGCATTACAGCCAAAACCCATAGCCATGGTTAAGGATTGTTTGCCGTGAGCCCCTACAGTTTTAAATAAACGATCCATATTAAACGCAACTCTTGGTAAATACCCATAGTTTTCTAATAGTGCAAAGGTAGGAAAAAAAATAGCCATCGGAGGCAGCATCACACTAATTACCCAGCTTGTTCCTCTAAATAAACCTAAAACCAATACACCATGGAGCCATTCTGGTGCATTAACAGCATTGAAAAATAGACTCAAATATCCCTCGACCCAGCTAAAGAAACTTGCCAACATACTTGATGGGATGTTTGCTCCAGCAATGGTTAGATAAAAAACGATTCCTAACATAGTAAGCATTATTGGATATCCCCAAATAGGAGATGTAAATATTGCATCTAACTTTTCAGTTCTTTGATCATACCTTGTTTTAGTGAAACTTACCCCCTCTTTTATTACCTCCTGACTATTGTTATAAATTTGTTCCACAATCCGATCACGAATAGTAAAAGAGGAGAGTCGTTCAGCCTGTTGAATTAGATCTTTAATCTTCATGTTAATATTTATTTGTTGTGACTCCATCTTATATCACCTCAGAATTCGAAAGTTCTTTTTCTATTTTTTCTAAAAGTGATTTATCTCCATCAAGTAGCCGTAAAGCCAACCATCTTTCTGGAAATTTTCCACCTGATATAATACGAACTTCTGGTAGTAGGAGGTTGATTTTTTGCTCTGTTTCCTCATCGTATTTCAACTGATATGGTTTACATCGAATTACTCCAGATGCCAAACGATCAATTGTATCCAGTAACATTGGAATACCCGTTTTGTTTCTAGCTGATATCTTAATCACCGGTACTCCTAATCGTTTCATTAACACTTTTTCATTTATCTTAATCCCTAATTTTTCTGCTTCGTCTATTAGATTTATACAAACAATTACATTGTCAGTTATCTCCATTACTTGCAAAGCTAGGTTCATGTTTCTCTCAAGTGCAGTCCCATCTAAAACAACCAGTGTAACATGAGGTTTGTTAAACACAATGTAGTCACGTGCGATCTCTTCATCTTTAGAATTTGAAAACAAAGAATATGTTCCAGGTAAATCAATCATTTCAAACATTTTATCTTTAATGTAAAAATTTCCTACTTTTAAGTCCACCGTTTTTCCTGCCCAGTTTCCAGTATGTTGCTTTAATCCTGTAAGAAGATTAAATAATGTACTTTTCCCCGTATTAGGATTACCGGCAAGGGCGATTTGGAACGATTTACTCATGTCACAATCAACTCCCCTTCGATTCTATTACTCTCTTCTTTTCTTAAAGCAATTATTGTTTGACTAACTCGGTATGCAATTGGATCACCCATAGGACTCTTTCTTAGAACTTCAACGATAGAACCAGGAACGAATCCTAAATCCAGTAATCTTCTTCTCATAACTCCACTTATCTCCAACTTGGTAATGCGTATAGAATCACCCTTCTTGGCTTCAGATAACTTCACTACTTTTGACTGGCTCATTTTTATTTACCCTCCGCTCTTTTTTTGCCTCAATCCAACTTTGTGGTTATAATATGATTATATTTTGAAATTGTCAAACTTATTTTTAAAAAGCCAAAAAAATTAGTGAAATTATATCCTTTCCTTATAAATCGGATCATAATTACTTTATTTTTACTTTAGGTATCATTAGCGTTGCATAAAGATTTTTGAAACTTGTCAAATTGGATTTTTATGGGTGAAACTACAAATAATTGAATATTCAGATATATTGTTTTATCCGGAATTTAAAAAGATTGATAAGGATATAAGAAGTAGTCCTTATCCACAATTGGTAAATTATTTCCTTTTAGTATTGGTAAAGTGGGTCAAATGTTAAATCGTCTAGGTGATCCACCTCACCTTCGTCAAATTGGCGTACAATCAATGCGAAATCTTTTTCCCAATCATATTTTCTTCGTCCTTTTGAGTGTCGGGATGGTTTCTGGAAAAGAGCACGAATAAATGCATCAAGCCCTTCATAAAGACAAGTTTCTAAAGTCCTTTTCAGCCCTAACAGGCTGCCATCGTGGCTGACTCTAAATTGAAGTAATACTTCAAGACAATATGTGATCAAGGCAATCCAGATTTGATTATAGACAGCATTTTCACTTTTTCCAAAGAAGGATTTGATCTTCAGATGTTGTTTCATCCATTTAAAAAAAGTTTCTATTTTCCAACGATATCGATATAAATCTCCGATTTCTTTGGCAGTAAGGTCAAAACAACTAGTAACGATAATAACAAGATTTCCTTCTTGATCTTTAGTTTTGATTAGGCGTAGGGTGTGCTGCATCTTCGTACCATTTTGTGCATTTCCAAGATATACCTCAGCATCTTGATAGATCAAATTTTCGGGATCGGGTGATTGTTCGCTTAGTACTTCAATTTCGGCGTTTTTCTTAAGTCTAGTAATAAATCGAACGCCTTCCAGGCAGTACTTATCGAATTGCTTGTAATCCACATATCCTCGGTCAAAAAGGTAAAGAGCATCAGGATCAATCTCGATTAGTTCATTCATTTGGGTCCGGTCAGCATGTTTTGCCGGCAATAGAACGGCTTTATCAGGGATTGTTAAATCTTTGGTCACAACGACCCGTAAATGCAGTCTAACGCCGGCCTTTGTTTTGCGAAACTTTGCCCATGGATACTGCGATATGGACATACTCATTGTCGATGAGTCAATCACATGAAGACGTCCAATATCTCGAACAATCGGAGATTGTTTCATTTGGGACTGAATCATAAAAACAAGATGGTGTAAGATCTTCTCAAACAACTTCGGAGATAGATCACACTGTTTTCTGGAAAGCTGAGATGTACTAATGCCATCCATATTCAGGTGAACCTGAAGTTCTTTCTTATCTTTCGAATGCTTGGATAGATGGGTTAAACTGTCTAATTCATTGATTTGTGCCAAGATGAGTAGCTGCAAAAATTTATATGCCGTCAGTTTCTTAACATACTTGTCGATGTCCACTACATTGATTAATTTAGTAAAAGTTTGTTCATCTAATACTTTTAGTAGTTCATTAATTGTGGTTTTTGTGTTATCCTTGTCCATGGGATTCTCCTTATATTTAGGGATTTGGACAGGACTACCAAACCTAATTATAAGGGGTTTTTTTATACCCAAGAAGACTTGTATTTACCATATTTTCAATAAAATTACAGATACCTTTCCGTAAAAATGTCTTGACAAATTTAATTTAAATAAATGCAAAGCTAATGTTTAGGTATAAATATAAACGAGAAAAAACCATAAATTTCTTGAAGTAGAATTGACAAAAACAAGGATGACACTATATATTATATATGAGCATATGTTCATATATAATATATATGAGGAGTATATATTTATGTTTTATGATGTAATTATAGTTGGCGCTGGTCAATCTGCTTTATCTATGGGGTATTTTTTAAAAAAGACGAAATTATCTTTTTTAATCCTTGACAAAGGCTCAAGGATTGGTAATACGTGGAGAAATAGGTACGATTCCTTAGTTTTATTTACACCACGTTCTTACAGTTCTTTACCTGGCCTATCACTGGAAGGTAATCCTAATGGGTTTCCAACAAAAGATGAAGTAGCAGATTATCTAGAGTATTATGTACAGTTTTTTAAATTACCTTTTAGAATGAACACCAATATTACAAGAATCATTAAAGAGGGATCCCTATTTAGGCTTTTTTCGGAGCATGAATCATTTACAGCAAGGAATATTATAATTGCGACTGGTTCATATCAATACCCTAATATTCCTTCATTTTCTAAGGAAATCGATAAAGACATTATGCAGGTACATTCTTCCCAATATAAAAATCAATCTCAGTTAAACAGTGGATCTGTATTAGTAGTCGGTGGTCGTAATTCCGGTTCTCAAATTGCACTTGAATTATCGGATACCCGAGAAACATACCTATCGATTAGTCACGATATTCAATATCTACCTCTCACTATAGCGAGGCGAAGTATTTTTTGGTGGTTAGACAAGTTGGGGATATTAAAAGCTGACAATAAATCCTTTATTGGTAGAAAACTTCAAAGTAAAGGTGACATTCTCTTTGGAGATGAATTGAAAAAAAATATTAAAACAAACAAAGTCAAAATAAAACCGAGAGCTATTGATGTCAGGGAAAAAAATGAGATCCTCTTTCAGGACAAGACGAATTTAAAAATTAATAATATCATCTGGGCTACTGGTTTTATACAAGACTTTAATTGGATTGATATCCCAGGCTTACTTAACTCATATGGGACTATAAATCACATTAGAGGTATTACTAATATTAAGGGTCTATATTTTCTCGGACTCCCCTGGCAACATCGGAGAGGATCTTCTCTGTTATTAGGGGTTGGGGATGATGCAGAGTATTTGTATCAAAATATTCTAGCAACAAATTTCAAAGCATAAGCAGTTCAATACGTATCCAACTAAGATCATTATTGTCAGTACTCACTGGACTAATTATAAAGAGTTTTCATATTTATTTGGCATAATTGCAAAATCCTCTGTATTTTATATTGACCATACCTCCCCTAGTTATAACATGGGGAGGCAGCAAGAAATTAAGCTGAATTACAATATTTAACACCTTAATCAATCCATTAAGTAAATCAACAACGTTAAAAATGAACCAAAGGAGGCATTATTATGGGGCATCATCACCACCATGGTCATAGTCACCATCATCATGGCCACGATCATCATGGTCATTCACACGGCCATAATCACTTTGAGGAAGCCAGGGAAGGCAATAAAAAAGGGTTAATAATCGCACTATTGGTTACCACAATTATTATGTTTTTAGAGTTTTTCGGTGGTTTAATAACAAACAGTTTAGCTCTATTATCAGATTCAGGACATATGCTGAGTGACGCCAGCTCTTTATTATTAAGTTTAGTCGCTATCTGGTTTGCTTCTAAACCAGCCTCAGCAAACAAAAGCTATGGTTTTTATCGTTTTGAAATCTTAGCTGCATTGTTCAATGGTGTTACTTTATTTGTTATTGCCGGGTTTATTGTGTGGGAAGCTTATGGCCGCTTTTTCCAACCACCCACTGTTGCAAGTGGTTCAATGATGTTAATTGCATCTGTAGGCTTATTTGCAAATTTGTTTAGCGCTTGGTCTCTAATGAGAAAAGGTGATGTAAAAAACAATGTAAATTTACGTAGTGCCTACTTACATGTTCTTGGTGATGCATTAGGCTCGGTTGGAGCTATAATTGCTGGAATTTTAATGCTTTTATTCGATTGGTATGTTGCCGACCCAATTATTTCAGTTTTGGTCGCTTTACTGATTTTAAAAAGTGCTTGGGGAGTTATAAAACATTCCACTCATATTTTAATGGAGGGTACTCCCCCTAGTATTAACCAAGATGAAGTAAAGTCTGTTTTATTAGAAATAAAAGGGGTAATTGATGTCCATGACCTCCATATTTGGACAATCACTTCTGGATTAGACTCATTTAGCTGTCATATTTTAGTTGAGGATAACATTAACAGTCAAGAGGTTCTACAAGAAGCCATTAATAAAATGCATGATATTTTTCTTATTGAACACACCACTATTCAAATTGAAAAATCTCAGATTGCTCATAATGAATTAAAAGTTTAAACCTACCTAATGATACATCCAGACTGTAGACAAACCCAATGTATTTCGAGTTGAACTGCCCCTAAATTGTTAGACATTAAATCTAACGATTTAGGGGTGTTTTTTATGGCTAATTTTACAGCCCAAGAGAAAATATTTATTGCTCGTCTTTACCTTGAGGGGAAACATAGTTTTTTGGAACTTCAAGATTTATATAACGTTTCTTATCAAATGATTCAAGGATGGGTCCGGTTATATCAAATACAGGGAGAAGAGGGATTTAAGAAATCCTATACAAGTTATTCCGCGGAGTTTAAAATGGATGTACTTAATTATATGAAGGATACGGGTACATCCTCCTACGATGCAGCTGCTATTTTTAATATTTCTTCTCCATCATTAGTTCGAACATGGCGGCTAAATTTTAATGCTGGTGGATTCGATGCCCTCATTCCTAAGAAAAAGGGGCTACCATCCATGAAAAAAGAAACAAAAAAAAGAAAGTTAGTTGAAGGTTCAACTAAAGCGCTTGAAGAACGAATTAAACATCTTGAAATGGAGAACGCCTATTTAAAAAAGTTAAATGCCTTAGTTCAAATGCAGGAAAAATTCCATCCAAAATTAAAGCGCAAGTAATTTATGAACTAAAGGCAATCTATGATGTAGTGGCCCTTATCAAAGTCACTGAAATTCCACGTAGTACCTATTATTATTGGGAAAAACGTTTAAATCGGGAAGATAAATATTCTGCAGTAAAGACAGCTATCCAATCTATTTTTCATGAGCATAAAGGGCGTTATGGTTATCGTCGAATCACAAAAGAATTAAAGAAAATCGGGTTTTCTCATGATCCCAAGACCATCAACCGTCTTATAAATGAAATGGGCTTAAAATGCCTGGTTCGATTGAAAAAATATCGCTCTTACAAAGGAAATGTCGGGCGTATTGCCCCGAACGTGATTCAACGTGATTTTAAAGCAGAAAAAATGAATCAAAAATGGGTAACAGATGTAACGGAATTCCATCTATTTGGTGAGAAGCGCTATTTATCACCCATCCTAGATTTATGTAATGGCGAAATCATTGCCTATACAGTAATGAAACCACCAGTTTATCAACTTGTAGGTGATATGTTGGAACAAGCAACTCAGCGTTTAACATCAGAAGATCGAGTCATCCTCCATTCCGATCAAGGCTGGCATTACCAAATGAAAAGATATCAAAGAACGTTAAAGGAGCATGGCATCATACAAAGCATGTCCCGTAAGGGAAATTGTTTAGACAACGCCGTCATGGAAGGGATTTCTTTGGCTTATTAAAGTCTGAACTGCTTTACCTCCAGAAATTCGAAAGTATGGAGCACTTTGAAGAAGAATTAGTAGATTATATTAATTACTATAATCACAAACGTATGAAGACAAAATTAAAAGACCTAAGTCCAGTACAATACCGGACTCAGATCTTAGAAGCTGCTTAAATTATTGTCTAACTTTTTTGGGTCAGATCAAGTTTGTCTACAGTCTTTTATCTTTACAATAAGTTTTAGTGAAGTAGTACGGCTAGATGCGTAGAAGAATCTTCCCGTGGCATAGCCGAGACATTTTCCCGAGGTTAATCCAATCAACAAATCTTTAATAAAAAAAGCTATCAAAACGTTCGATAATTATAAGTAATCCTTTCTTTTCAATCTGTTTTGTGTCTACATGATTTCTACTTCATTCAAATTAACCTTTGAGTAAGGTGTGGTTCTAGAATATAATAAGGTTGTACATTGTTAAAGATTAGAAGGGAGATATAAAATCAACAATTTAGATCTGCACAAATTTAAATACTGCTTATCATAAAGTTGAGATCATTTACTATGAAAATTTGGAAATATATATTAGGTTCTATTATTTTATTACTTTCTACTTTCAGCCTCTATACCCTATTTGTACAAAAAAAGTATGGAGAAATAACTTTTGCACAAATAATTGATAACAAAAAATTTAACGCTACATCATTTGAAGCTAAAAAAGATCGATTACCTATTATTAAAATTAAAGATACCGTTTTGTTAGATGCCCCTACTATTAAGCAATTCCCTGAACTACCTAGGGGATGTGAGGTAACATCTCTAGCCATGCTTTTACAATATAAGGGTATAAATGTAGGAAAAATGGAATTAGCCGAAAAAATCCCAAAAGATACAACACCTTTAATAAAAGAAGGTAGTAACATTTCTTGGGGGCATCCTAACGATGGATTCATTGGAGATATGTATTCATATAATAATCCCGGTTACGGTGTATACCATCTTCCAATAAAAAAGCTTGCAGAGGAGTATATGCCAGGGAAAGTAGTTGACCTAACAGGGAGTGAATTTAATGAATTAAAAACATATCTTTCCCTTGGTAGCCCAGTTTGGGTTATTACTAATGCAACATATAATAGTTTACCAGATAGCGCTTTCGAAACCTGGCAAACACCTAGAGGTGATGTGAACATAACGTATAGATTACATTCAGTTCTAATAACAGGTTACGATGATAAGTATGTTTATTTTAATGATCCTTTAAATGGAGGAAAAAATAAAAGGGTTTCTACGGATAATTTTATTGCGGCTTGGGAGCAATTAGGGAGGCAGGCAGTCACCTATTATTAATTACAATGTTTATTAATAAATTTTATAAGAATATTTAATTAATTATTTATATAATAAAAGGGAGAATAGCATGGGAAACAAAAAAAAGCGGACAATTTTTAGAATAAGCTTGTTACTAATAATGTTATTAGCAATATCCTATACACTTTACCAAAATTTCTTTACTGAAAAAATGCGAGTTCAAGCAGGAGAAAAAGCACCTGATTTTTTACTTGAGGATATGCAAGGAAACAAAGTTCAACTTTCTGATCTAAATGGAAAAGGAGTCTTCCTAAATTTCTGGGGAACTTGGTGCAAACCGTGTGAAAAGGAAATGCCCTATATGGAAAGACAGTATAAACATTATAAAGATCTAGGAGTAGAGACATTAGCTATTAATATAGGAGAAAGTGAAGTTGCTATTGAAGCATTTGCCAATAAATATGGTCTTACATTTCCTATACTTAAAGATAAAGATTCAGCTGTTACAGAAACTTATGATATAACTCCTATTCCAACAACATTTTTAATTGATAAGAACGGGACAATAGTGAAGGTCATAACTGGCAGTATGACTGAACGGGATATAGCAAACTATATGGAACTTATTAAACCTTGAGTTAGGTGATGAATTATGGAACAAGTCAATTTATTTTTAGCGTTTGGAGCAGGTCTTCTTTCATTTTTATCACCATGTTCCCTTCCGTTATATCCCGCATTTCTATCTTATATAACTGGGGTGTCGGTAAACGATTTAAAGAACAAAAAACAATCATGATCTTTCGCTCTTAACCCAGGAATGAAAATTGGTTCCCCACTCCATAATGTAGATACCACAAACAGTGAGTATATGACGTGGCTCTTATTGGTGGTCTTACCCTGTACAAAAAACTGTTGGAATGAATTTGGTGCACAACCCATTGTTAGCTCTCTCCTATGAGAGATGACTACGAACAGAAAAATGCTTAATTTCAAATTCATTCCACTGTTTGTGGAATATAATTCTGGAAGGTTGAACAAATGGAAACATTGTACAAACGGTGTGCTGGCTTGGATGTTCACTCAGAGACTATTGTAGCCTGTGTCCTAATGGGTGAATCAGAGGCAGACCTGGTAAAAGAAACTGAAACATTTCCTACTATGACTAAAGACTTGTTTCGGCTTCTAAAGTGGTTAGAAGAAAAACAGGTAACTCATATTGCGATGGAAAGCACTGGCGTTTACTGGAAACCTGTTTATAACATCTTAGAAGATTTTTTTGATATTACCTTGGCAAACGCACAAAGAATCAAAAACGTTCCCGGTAGAAAGACAGATGTGTCAGATGCAGAATGGATTGCCAAATTATTAAGACATGGATTAATAGAGAAGAGCTTTGTTCCTCCAGAGGACATAAGAAATCTAAGGGATCTAACTCGTCTCCGCAAGAAATGGATTGGTCATATGACATCTGAAAAGAATCGAATCCAAAAGGTACTTGAGACTTCAAATATCAAATTAAGTACAGTAATTTCAGATGTATTTGGAGTTTCCGGCAGGAAACTTTTAGAACAACTAATGTCTAATGGTTACTTAGATCAAAAAGACGTTGAACAAAGAATTCATGGTCGAATGGCTCATAAAAAACAGTCAATTACGGACTCCTTGTTTGGTACGATAAATGACCACCAATTATTTCTTATCAAACAATCTTGGATGCACATTGTCTATCTAGAAGAGTTAATATCAGATATTGAAAAAAGGATAGATGAAATCTTAAAAGACTACAAAGAAGAAGTGGATATCATTGTCACGATGACAGGTATTAAAAAAGATACAGCAGCTACAATAATTGCAGAAATCGGAGTAAATATGGAACAATTTCCTACTTCCAAACATATTGCTTCCTGGGCAGGACTATCACCAGGAAATCATGAAAGTGCAGGGAAAAGAAAAAGCACACGGACGGTGAAAGGAAACCCTCATATTAAGTCAGCACTTTGCGAAGCTGCGTGGGCAGCATCACGAAGTAAAAACACCAGGTTATCCGCTAAATATTGGTCACTAGCTGCAAGAAGAGGAAAGAAAAAAGCACTCGTTGCCATTGGACATCGAATGCTTACAATCATCTATCACATGCTAAAGAACAAAGAACCCTACCATGAGTCAACATAAATTAGCAGTATAGACAAAAGTTAAAAAAGATATTCGAGATACCATAAATTTAGGTACCTCTGCTTTCCTATTGCAAAAATTGCATTAATAATATCATTAACACAACTGATCTTGTTTAAACCCATATTTATTTTCACAGAAAAGGGATATTAAATAGAGAAGCTTTCATCCATACAGTTCTTTTTTTAGCAGGATTTTCAATTATTTTTATAGCTTTAGGTTTGTCCACCTCTTTCATCGGTTCGTTTTTTTTAGATTATCAAGATTTACTTAGACAATTAGGTGCCATTTTAATGGTATTCTTTGGTTTAGTACTTTCTGGCCTGCTTAAATTTGATTTTCTTCAATCCGATAAAAAAATAAAATTTCAAAAAAGACCCTCAGGCTATATAGGTTCAATTATTATTGGGATTGGTTTTGCAGCTGGATGGACACCATGTACAGGCCCAATTCTTGCTGGGGTAATCGCATTAGGAGTATCAGATCCTGGTAGAGGACTTTTCTATATGCTCCTTTATGTATTAGGTTTTTCTATCCCCTTTCTACTAATGTCTCTGTTTATTGATAAAATGACATTTTTAAAGACTCATAGTGCTGTTATTATGGCTTTAGGTGGCATTTTAATGGTCCTTATGGGAGTATTATTATACTTTAACATGATGACAAAAATTATTACATTTTTAACACCACTTTTTGGCGGGTTTACGGGATTTTAAGATTACTATCACACATCCCATCGTTTCATATTATGACTCAATTACTAATAAGTATATGAATGTTTACTCATTATTATTTCCTGTCGTAATTCTTCTCAAAAACTCCAAAACCAACATAAAAATGGCTTCCTTGTAAGATCCAGGAAGCCAAACATTTATTACGTTAAAATAACCCTTTTACTGATGTTGATACATTGTTGAGAAAGGCACCAAAAAATCCTCTTATTCCACTCAACACTAACACAAACCAATTGGCTTTTTCAACATCTTCTGCTGCAACAACATCCACTTTCACGAGATTTTCATCTTCACTAGTTAAATAACTAATAGGCTCATTACTTTTAGTTTGGATGGTTAAATATCCAACCCTATCACCCTCTTTAATGGGGGCAGTTAGATTTCCCTTTTCATCTAATTTTCCTTTATCAAGGACAAGCTTTGGTACATATTGATCTTCCTCACCCTTTTTAATTGGGAGAATGATTTCGTCAACTGTTTGGATTTCAACCTGGTCTTCTTTTCCTTTTGTCACTGGCACTGAATCTTTACTTTTTAGTTGATAGTTTTTTTCAACTACTATTTCGTTTTTAAAGTTATTAAAAGCATAATCTAGAATTTTTGTTGTTTCTGTAAACCGCATATCTCTCGTATCGGCCTTCATCACCACTGAAATAAACCGTTGATTGCCTCTTTTTGCAGTTGCTGTAAAGCCATATCCAGCAAAATCAGTAGAACCAGTTTTTAATCCATCAACTCCTTCATACCCATATACTAGTCCTGGAAGCATGAAATTGAAGTTATCATAGGTTCTACCATCTCTAAATTCTAATCTTGGTTGACTCGCAGTATCTAATACCTTAGGGTAATCTTTTAACAAACGATACGCTAACTTTGCTGTCGCCCTTGCAGACATAACATTTTCTTCATCAGGCCCTCCTGCAGGATGATTACCCAGCAAAGAACTATTATTTAACCCTGATGAGTTTACAAATTTATAGTCTTTCAGACCAAGTTCTTCGGCTTTCTTATTCATCATTTCAACAAAATTCTTTTCTGTACCACCAATAAGTTCAGCGAGCGCAACTGTTGCTGCATTACCGGAAAAAATCGCCATTGCCTCATAGAGCTCTTTTACAGTATAAGCTTCACCTTGTGTGAGACCCACATTGGATAGTCCCGGAGCTGCTGAGAGCTTATGAACGTATTCATTAATCTCAACTGGTTGGTCCCAAGAAATCTTTTTTTGGTCAATTGCCTCAAGAACCATGTATTCAGTCATCATTTTCGACATTGAAGCTATTCCCAGTACAACATCTGCATTTTTTTCAAATAATACAATACCTGAATCGGCATCTATCAGAATAGCGGCTTCTAACTTTAAATCCAACTCATCTTCAGCTGCATCTGATTTACTTGCGAAACTTATTAATACTGTTGTTAAAACGATAAAGAAAATAATAAGTAATATTGAAATTTTTTTTAAACCCTTCAAAACAAATTTACCTCCAATATAATTGCAATTGCTATATTTTCATCAATTATTTTTGTACATACCAGTTTATTAGTAAGGTTACATATTCCAAACCATAGCTAGTAATGTACCAAAGATGGTAACTAAGGCAATAATTAATCCGTAGTATATATTTATATAAATCGAACCCTTATCCTCTGTTTCACCAGCATGCATAAAAACAATAAGTTGAAGACCTGCCTGTGCGAATGCTGTTAAAAGGAGTACCGTCATACCTACTGCAAACGGCATGTCAAAGAAATAAACCCCAAGTGCTACCGCGGTAAGAATTAACGAAAACACAAACCCTATTACTTGTTTCCGAGGGAATAATTCGGTCATATTACATCATTCCTTTCAAATAGATGAAGCTGAAGATGAAGATCCATACTACATCTAGGAAGTGCCAGTAAATTGAAAAGATAAACGCTTTATTCGTTGTTTGAGGAGTCAACCCACGTTTCTTCACTTGCAAGATAATAAACCAACCCCAGAATAGACCCAGTGTTACGTGTGCACCATGTGTTCCTAAGGTTGTTAATAGAATAGATGTAAATGCACTAGTTTGTATTCCAGCTCCTTCGTGTATATACGTAATGAACTCAAAAATTTCAACTCCTAAAAATCCTAAACCAAGAAGAAGGGTGATAGTAAAAAACATAATCATTGCATTTTGCTTCCCCATTCTCATTGCGTGAATCCCAAGACCAACGGTGAAACTACTAGTTAACAGTAATAGTGTTTCTATGAGTACTGGACCAACTTGGAAAATCTCAGCTCCAGTAGGGCCGTTGCCTGTGCGGTTTACTAAGGTAAAATAGGTAGCAAATAGAGTGGCGAAAAGCATTATTTCCGACCCAAGGAAAATCTAGAAACCTAGTATATTTATTTTGTTTTGTTCCGTGCTATATTCAAGTGGTAGTGATTGTTCAATTTTCATTAATTAGCACCTCTTATTTTTGTTTCTGTCCCATTAATTTCTTCAACAGAGATGTAATAACCATGATCCTGTTCAAATGAGCGATGAGCAATACAGGCTAGAATTCCAATCGTTGAAAGAATAGCAGGAATCCATAAACTAAATACTAAAGAAAATCCCCAAACCAAGAAGATACAACTCATGATAAATGGAACGCCACTTTTATTGGGCATAACCTTTAAATAATTCATGACCTTTTTTCTTCGCATTCCAAAATCCTTCACTTGATTGTACTTGAGGGACAACCGCAAAATTATATTCAGGGACTGGACTATGAGTAGCCCATTCTAGAGTCCGTGCATTCCATGGATCTGAACTGATATCCCTAGATGCATATCGAGTGCTGTAGTATACGTTGTATACGATTAAAACAAAACCTATACCCATAATAATTGCTCCAATAAACGAAACCATATTTAATGGACCAAAACCACTTTCTGCTGAGTACGTGTACATCCGACGTACCTGCCCCCATCTACACCAGTAACATACATAGGCATAAAGGCTAATACGAAGCCGATAGAGAGTATCCAAGCTGTCCATTTCCCAATTCTTTCATTCAGCATGAAACCAAACATTTTTGGCCAGTAGTACGTTAGACCGGCAAGCATAGCAAAAACTACTCCAGGAATTATCACGTTGTGAAAATGGGCGACTAGGAACATTGTATTGTTATATTGGTAGTCAGCAGCTGACATCGCAAGCATAACTCCGGTAACTCCTCCCAACGTAAAGAGCGGAATGAATAATAGAGCATAAAGCATTGGGGTAGTAATTTCTATTTTCCCTTTCCAAAGAGTTAACAGCCAGTTAAATATTTTAACCCCTGTCGGGACGGCAATCACCATGGTTGTGATCGAGAAGATACTGTTCGTTAATGCACCTTGTCCCATTGTAAAAAAATGGTGTGCCCATACTAAAAATGACATGATTGAAATAATGGCCATTGAAGCAACCATTGATTTATAACCATATAAATTACGCTGTGCAAAAGTTGAGATAACTTCACTATAAATACCAAATGCAGGGAGTATTAAAATATATACTTCAGGATGTCCCCAAACCCAAAACAGGTTCGCCCAAAGCATCCCCATCCCCCCATTATCCAATGTAAAGAAGTTTGTTCCAAATAATCGGTCCATTGTTCCCATCGCAAGAGCTACTGTTAACACAGGGAACGCGAAAACAAAAATGACATTGGCAATTAATGAAGACCAAGTGAACATTGGCATTTTCATTAAGGTCATGCCAGGCGTTCTCATTTTAAGAATAGTCGTAATCATGTTAATACCAGTTATTAAGGAACCAATACCAGATATCTGGATAGATATCATGTAGTAGTTTGTTCCAACGGATTTACTAAATTCATTCCCTGCAAGCGGGAAATAAGAAGTCCAACCTGCATCCGGTGAACCACCAATAACAAAAGAGATGTTAAATAACATCGCCCCCATAAAAAATAACCAAAAACTTAGCGCATTTAGTCGTGGAAATGCTACGTCACGAGCTCCGATTTGTAACGGCATTACAAAGTTCATTAAGGCAAAAATAAATGGCATCGCCATAAAGAAAATCATTACTATTCCATGTGTTGAAAAAATCTCGTTATACTCCTGTGCATTGAGCAATTTGTTTTCGGGAGCAGAAAGTTGAGCACGCATCATAAGTGCGTCTACTCCACCTCTGAAAAGCATTAATAAAGCTAAAATCAAATACATAATACCGATTCGTTTATGATCAACAGTAGTTAACCATTCACGCCATAAATAGCCCCATTTTTTAAAATAGGTTAAACCAGCAATGATTGCAATCACCGTAAGACCGATAGCTGCCATTGAAGCATAAATCGTAGGTGTTGGATTGGGTACAATAAACCGTTCAAAGAATTCCATCCATTGTTGCACCTTCTGAAAAATATTTTATTTCCTCATGCTTAAAATTAAAAACTAGTATATTCAACTCGAAATTACTCAAAAACTGATGATTAATTCTTTGATTCATCATTGGAAGTCGCTGTTTCAGAGGATCCATTTTCTTCTGGAGGTGGGTTAAATTCTAAGTGAGTTCCCGTAAAGGTCATTTGCCCAAGATGACCAGGTTCTAATAAGTCATTAAACTTTTTCTCAGTCAGTGGGTCAGCTGTTTCCTTAACTTCTTCTACCCATTCCTCAAATTCAACCTGAGACATCGCAGTTACATTGAAGGTATTTTCCGCAAATCCTTCCCCACTAAAGTTTACGTTTCGCCCCATAAATTCACCAGGTTCATCAGCGGCTAAGTGTAATGTATTAACCATGTTGCTCATTGCATATTTTTGGCCAGCAAGCTGTGGGATCCAAAAACTAGTAATTGGTCCGTAGGAATAAAGTTTGAACTCAATAGGTCTATCAGTTGGAATATATAAGTAATTAACCGTCTCAATATCTTCTTCAGGGTAACTAAAATGCCATTTCCAATTAGAAGACGAAGCATAAATGACTAAAGGCTCTTGATCTTCGTATCCTTTTAGTGTTGCTTCAACAATATAGTTACTTTGAACAGATACAAACGAAAGATAGGCAACTATTAGAACCGGTACCCCTACACAGACCGCTTCAACCCATGCATTCCCCTCAATATAGGGCGGTTCATCAGATGGACTTTGTTTAGAAGCACGGAATTTAACTAACATGTAGATTAATAGTGCCAAAACAACAATGACAATAAATGCCATGATCCCCATTGTCAAAAGGATGTCACTCGCAAGTCTCTCAGCTTGAGGACCTTTCGGATCTAATACCGTTAGTTGTTGACATCCTGTTAGCACTGTGGCAATAGTTATAAACGTTAACACTCCGCATTTAAATTTCATGTAAATACTCCTTTCATAATCAATAATCGTAATTCATGGATTATAAGAGTTTTAATGTATAGATCTTACAATGAACTTCAGTTTGTTATACTATCATTCAAGTATTGAGAATTTGTGAAGAATTGAATTTGTCACAAATTCGACAATAGTCTTTAACACAAAAAAACAAACGAGCATTTAGGCTTGACACATGCCTCATTGCTCGTTTGTTATTAAATTTTATATAAAGGGTATTTAAATTTTTGATTTTTTATATAGATTTTCTCCGTTTTTTGAAAATTGCCATATATAGTAGTTACAGGTTACTTAACTATTTGCAAGACAGCTTCACAATTCTAACGACCGTTACAACATACTCCACAGCAAAAGGATGTATTCCTACATAAGTTTTCTCGTTTTTTTCTTAGTTCAATAACTTCAATAAAGGCATAAGAATCCTTAACAAACTCAAATTGGGATACTATATATGTATATGAACGAAAATAAAAGTCCTTCATAGGCTATAGATGTATACCTATACATTAAATAATTGGAGGGGCTTAAAGTTGATCATACCTGCGATCGATGTTCAATTAATAAACGAACATTTGACAACTCATGAAGGTGTTTTATATAAACTAAGAATTTACTATTACCAAACAAAGAATCTTAATTTAAAACAAATCATTCAAAAGCAATATATGGTTATGTTGGATCATGTCAGAGTAATGCTAGAACTCCTAGATCCAAATCGAACAAAAGAAGTAAAACTTGAACCTATTCAATTTGAAATAGTTCCATCCTCTCTTGAAGGATCTACTTCTGAACAAGATAAACCTATAGCTATTGAAGGAAGAGCTACCGCTCAAAATATGTCCAATATGAACTTCATGTCTGCGCTAATGATGAAGAATCCTAATGTAAAAGCAATCCACAAGGAAATGTCTTTACAACAAGGAAAGCTTCAAGAGTTGTATTCGAATTTTATCACTAGATCATTTAACCAAGAACCACCTATGTCTTCTAAAGAAGCACAGCAAAACATAATAAACCGTCACAAACATCTGTTAATGGATTAATAAATCTTGATAAGTTAAGACCACTTATCCTATACTCCCTCTTATCTAGGGAGTGCCTCTTACTTTATATTTCCAACACATAGTCCCCAATTAAGTTAAAGTTATATTAAAGTATGAAGGATTAAGTTAGAATACGGTAAGCCAAATAGGGCCAACCTATTTGATAGTATTTCGTATTTAAAGTAAAGGTAAATTTTATGTATTAAAACTCGTGAATAAAATGAAATGAATTTTTAAAAAGGGAACAATCTTTTAAGATTGTCCCCTTTAATACATTATTCTTACCTTGCAAAAACATGATTTCCAATTCTAGCTGTCACAGGTCGAGATAATATCCATGAATTTGTAGAAGTATCAGGATTATAGAAAAACAATGAGCCCCCACCTTTACCCATTAAGGCAATTGCTTCATTAACAGCTCTTTTGGATTCAGCATCAGCCGGCTTATTAATTTCACCGTTTGCTACAGGAGTAAACGCATAATATCCATTTGATATTTGATAAATAACTCCACGGACCGAATTAGGGAACTGGTCACTTTTTACACGGTTAAGAATGACAACCGCTACTGCCACTTTTCCAGCGTACGGTTCACCTACAGCCTCTGCACGAACTAAACGTGCCATTAAATCTTTATCTGCTGCTGAAATTGGAGAGTTTGGTAGTGTTATATTTTGTCCTGCAATAAGTGGCTTACTATTATTTGCACTCATTAAACTATTTAAAGGAATGCCGAAACCTGTAGCTATTTTCCAATATGTTTGACCAGATTTAACTGTATATGTTGTTGCAGCCTCAGTTTGATTTGTTAATGTAAATGATGAAATGGATAACATAAGTCCAGCTGCTACTATCAGTTTTTTAAATTTATTCAAGTCAATAACCTCCTAGTAGTCGTTTCTCTGTCTACTATTAGGCTATCAGATGTAACATTCCTATTGTTTGTACAAAAAATGGAAGTGGGCAATCTAGTCCATCCAAACCCAGGCTAGTAAAGTATTAATATATCCTTAGGAAATATTCTCCACATATTTATTTTCACCTAAAAGTTTGCTATTTAGTATAATTTTGGTTTAAATTTTACAACTGTGAATGCATTGTAACAACTGAATGTTATTTGTTATTATCACCATCTTCATTCGCATTTGCCACCCTTCTTTACAAGTAACAATCGAACTTCCAACACTAACATTTTAATTTTCCCCTTATAGAAGCTTTTCTTCACACTGTTTCAAAAGACAGATTTGCAAGGAGCTTATGCCTTTTAAATACTTCTCCCCTATCTCCCTAAATACAACAAATAGCTTTAGGCGAATATTTTGATTAAATAACTATATATGCTCCTTCCACCTTAAAATAATTATGCTTCTCTCATAGGATTTAACTGAAGATACCTTTAGATATTGGCGTTCATATTTAATTAACTGCTATCTCTCAATCAATCTTATATCCGTACAGGTGGCTAAATTATTATTTGTGCTGAGAAATTCACTTAAAGAAGAATGAGTTGTGTAATTTTTTAAGAAACTATTTTAAGGAGCTGGAGACAGTATGGACAAATACAAGAGGTATGAGATTAGGTTGATAAAAAATGACGAGTACGAAATTGTTATTTACTTAGCCGATCACTTATCGGAGTTTGCTAATGAATTAGGCACGTTACCTAGAGAAAGAAAAGATGTAGTTGCGCTAGCAAAACAGATTATTGGAGAACGCTACCCTAATATCAAGGTTACGATGGTAAAAGTTATCATTGGTGGAATTGCAGTTACATCTCTTCCTTTAATGGGTGGGGATGAATCTTCTGTACAAGCAGCCACTTCTACAGCATCCACTAATCAAGTATCACAAGATGGCTCGATATATTATCAGGTTAATTCTGGTGACACCCTTTGGAGTGTATCGAGGAATTTTAATACAACGGTTAATAATATTAAACGAGCAAACAGTTTAACTTCTGATATCTTACAACTTAATCAGAGACTGATTATTCCAAAAGCATTCCATAAAGTAGAAAAAGGTGACTATTTAACAGTACTTGCAAGAGACTACAGAACTACGGTTAATGCTATTAAGGAAGCCAATCGTTTAACTAGTGATAGTATCCAGCTTGGGCAAGTATTGATTATCCCAGTGTTGATTGAGGGACAAACTATACTTCAACCAACAACTTCGCCCCCTACACAACCCACACAAACAAATACGTATACTGTGGTCGCCGGTGACACTTTATATTCCATTGTTCAACGCTTTGGTACAACATTAGAAGCTATACGTGCTACAAATAATTTAACTACTGACTTGTTGACAATTGGACAAACCTTGACACTACCCCCAAACACACCTGCACCAACAGCACCTATCCCGGAACAGGTTACCAGGAATTATACGGTTGTTGGAGGAGACAGTTTATCCGTGATTGCAAAGCGTTTTGGAACGACAGTAGAGGCATTGCGAAGTGCTAACTACTTAACAACGGATTTATTAAAAATTGGGCAGGTCTTAGTCATACCTAGTAGGAATACAACAACTGAAATTCCAGCAGGTGCGAATGAACAAGCTACACCAACTGCCCCATCAACATATACAGTAGTCGCAGGGGACAATTTATGGAATATCGCGCAACGATTTGGAACTACCGTCGCACTTATTAGAAGTACAAATAATCTAGGAACCGATTTATTGCGAATTGGGCAAATACTCAACATACCAACAAGAACAAACGAGACACAACCAACACCAAGTCTTGAACCTAATGAAACTAAAACGCCAACTCCGATTACTAATACCGAAGAACGAAATACGTTTACTTATTCTGTGAGATCAGGAGATACACTTTCTGTTATCGCCCAACGGTTTGGAGTATCAGTTGATAATATTCGTTCAACCAATAACTTGAACTCAGATATCTTACAGGTAGGACAAGCTTTAACCATACCAAACGGCATTAATGCACCAGCTCAAACTAGCGAAAATACATTGACCTATTTAACACACACTGTAGTATCAGGGGATAATATTTGGGACTTAAGTGTCCGTTACGGAATTCCACAGAGTGAACTTTTACGAGTAAATAATTTAACGATCACCAGTATGCTTACATTAGGACAGAGGCTTAAAATTCCAGTTCATAATATTGCCGTAAAACCAGTTGTAAGCGAAAAGCACGGTGAATTTTTGGATTGGTGGACCGAGGCCCAGTATGTTTTCACTATCGGAAAAACAGTAAAGGTTACAGATTTGGCAACAGGGAAGTTTTTCAATATTACCCGCACTATTGGTGCAAACCATGCTGACAGTGAAACGCCTACCATTAATGACACTAACATTGCTAAGTCTATATGGGGAGGTTATTCATGGACACCTAGAGCTGTTATTCTCGAAATAGAAGGTAGAAAAATTGCTGCTAGCATGAGCTTTATGCCTCATGATCGTGAATATATCGCTAATAACGGTATAACCGGGCATTTCGATGTGTATTTTAGTAACTCTACACGTCACGTAGATGGGAAACCCGACGCCTCTCATCAAGCCCAAGTTGAGCGGGCAGCAGGCCTAAGATAAAATCAAAGAAGAGCTCCCTTCGAAAAGGGAGTTCTTCTTTGTAAGGGTCGTTTTCTGAATTTTCTTCTTCCAATTCCCAGTTACCTATCAATAGTGAGAAAAAAATACAAAATTCTTCTAAAATCTCAATTAAATATCGGGAACGTTTATCTCCATTTTTATAGGTTGTAAATAACCAACTACTTACCAGACGTAATAGTTAAACTCAGCCTTTTAGAAAAAAAATTACGTAAGGAGCAGTTGTTCAATTTGCTGTTGATTTATTTCAAACCCAATAAATATTTGTGTTTTGTTAAACAAACCGGAAAATCCCTTCTTTTTTAAAATAAAAGCAGGAACAATTCGCACACCTGTACGATCAATCATTTCTGCTTCTTTTTCAGGGAGTATTGTAAGATCATATTCAGTGTAAGCAATATGGTGTTGCGAAAGAAACTCCTTCGCTACCTTACAATCTAGTCAAGTTGGTCTTGTATATAATTCAATCGACATCTTTGACATCCTTAACACTCCTTTCCCTATTATTATTATTGATTTATAAATGGGAAATACTCATCTGTTAAAAAAGGGGCATTGTTCAGAGGCCACCTTTATGTACCCCCATTCTTTCTTATACATCTTGTCCAGAAATACAAGTTAAAGGTCAAGAGAAATTGAATTAAGTGGAGTTACAATAGAAGTTAACGGTCATGCTATAAAAGAGGTGATAAATATGAATGTAGAACACGGACATGATCATAACAAAATTGATCTTAAACACAATGATTACAGTATTGATAGCGAATTAAATGTAGAATGGAAGGTCTATCCTGAAAAAACCATACCTAACAAAGATGTAGAAATCTCCATAACCATTAAAGACAAACATGGATATTCTGCTACTTCCTTTGCTGTTATTCATGAGAAACAAATGCATTTATTAGCAATAAGTAAAGACCTGTCATCCTTTCAGCACCTTCATCCTGAGTACAGGGGTGAGGGGCAATTTGTGGTGAAAACTCAATTCCCTAAAGCAGGCAGTTATAGATTATTTGCAGACTTCATGCCGGAAAATGGCTCCCAGCAGTTAGCAACTTTTGATATACAGACCACAGGTAAAGAAACCAAAGAGATGATTATACCAGACAAAGAATTTAATAAAACAGTTAATGACTTGCACTTCGAGCTTAAATTTAAGGCTTTGACAGCACACCAACATTTACAGATGGCTTTTACAGTAAAAGATGCTAATAGTATGGAACCAATTGAACTTGAAACATATCTTGGTTCTGCAGGTCACGTGGTGATTGTTAGCGAAGATTTAGAAATTTTCTTGCATGTTCACCCTACTGATGAAACCAGTATAGAGCAAACTGTCTCATACACGACTTCATTTCCAGCACCTGGTATTTATAAGATGTGGGGGCAATTTAAATTTAAGGGTAACTTGTATACGGTTCCTTTTGTGATCCCTGTTCCTCATGAACTAATCTAGAAAAGCACACCTGGCACCTGTTTGCTTTTCTTAATGTTAATAATACTTATTTTCCTGACAAAAAGGAGGATAGATCTTGAAGGGACATATGAATTCCAAAAAAGTTATGGAAGCAGACACTGATAAATCCCGGCTGAAACTAATTATAATCCTCGCCATACCAGCTGTAATCGAAAATTTCTTTCAAACTGCCCTTGGCTTTGTTGATACGTTTTTTGTTTCAAAAATTGACTTGGCTGCGGTATCTGCTGTTGGGGTAACCAATGCCATTCTTGCAATATATTTTGCCCTATTCATGGCCATTGGGGTAGCTGCAAATGTTCGAATTGCCAATTTCCTTGGAGCAAATCTTCCAGAAAAAGCCCGCCACATTTCACAGCAATCGATTTTATTAGCCATTCTGTGCGGTTTACTTACTGGCGTCCTTACACTATTTTTTTCGGAACCGTTGCTAAAACTGATGGGAATTGAAGAGAATGTACTGGAGGTTGGTTCCTTATACTTTAAAATTGTCGGTATTTCATCAATCCTTATGTCATTGATGTTTGTCATGAGCGCTATATTAAGAGGAGCAGGGGATACACGTTCTCCTATGTACGTCAGCATTATTATAAATGTCCTGCATGCTTTTCTCGACTATGTGCTAATATTTGGCTTTTTGTTTATCCCGGAAATGGGGATAATTGGTGCAACTTTATCAACTGTCTTTTCAAGATTTGTGGGAAGTGTTCTTCTATTTTTCTATATAAACCGTTCAAATGTACTTGTTTTTCGTAGGGATTACTGGAAGCCAGATAAAGTTCACTTGAAGGAACTTATGACCCTCGGAACTCCAGCAGCGGGTGAACGGTTATTAATGAGAGCAGGTCAAATTGTATATTTTGGGTTTGTAGTTGCTCTGGGTACCAATGCTTTTGCTGCTCATCAAATTGCAGGAAATGTTGAGGTATTTTCTTATATGATTGGCTATGGTTTTTCTACTGCAACGACTATCCTTGTCGGTCAGCAAATAGGAGCAGGAAATTATGAAGAGGCCAAAAATTACACTAAGCTTTCGACTTATCTAGCCTTTAGCTCAATGGTTGTTCTTGGGGTTTTGCTATTCTTCCTCGGCGACTGGGCGGCATCCTTCTTTACAAAAGAACAGGCCGTTATCAATGATATCGGTACTGCTCTAAAGATTTCAGGTATTTTCCAGCCCTTCTTGGCTATCCTGTTAGTTTTGACGGGAGCATTCCAGGGTGCGAATAACACTAAATACCCTATGTACCTAACGGCTGTCGGAATATGGGCCGTTCGTACTGTTCTAGTCTATTTACTCGGTATTAGATTTGAATGGGGACTTGCAGGAGTATGGATTGCAATAGGTCTCGATATTGCCTTTCGTGCAATCGTCTTGATGGTCAAATTTAAAAGCGGAAAATGGGTTAGGCTTGGAGATGCTCCAGAGCCCGAGGCACACTGCCATCCACAATCAACAAAGGAAAATATGTCTTCATGTGCTAACAACTATTAAAAATATCGGTTAAGTTCCAACACCAAACCAGACTGCTGTCAATTCCATTTCAGTACGAAGCGGACTTGTGACAGCAGTGATTTTCTTTATTAAACGGCCGTTGTATCTACTATCAATGGATACGAAACTTATTAGTTTGGCTAAATAAATCAAGAAATACCGCATTGGCTAGTGGTAACTCTCCCCAGGCAAAAAGCCTTTTGCTCCTGCTTTTTTCCCTGTTTAAATGTCCCTGTTGTATCTCCGAACATATCTATCTAAATCAAAATGTTTAAATATTAAAGGAATCGAGTACGAACTCTTTCTTCTTACCGTTTTCTTAAAGATATTTACTTTCCTATTTGTAATGTACAAGAGATCACAATTTATTTCTCAAATGAAAATACACAGTATTAGGTGGTTTTCTTATTCAAAGGAGTTATGTTTTGCGTTTTTCTGGTAAGCCTATAAATTATCGTACTAAATTATGAATCTGAACTAACCATGAGGATACGATCATCGTCTGGAGCTGTATACTGCGCATGAGGATGTTATAGGGGTTGAAATAACATAAATAAACCTAAATCCTCCTTCTTACTTCTTAGAAAGCCAATTATTCAATAACAATATAATTTGAATGACTAACCACTGTTTTATTATTTACATAATTTAATTTACTAGCATCGTCATATGATATTTCAACAATCACACTATTATCTCTCACACTTTCAACTAACCCTATTAAAAGGTAACCTTCTCTAACAAACTCAATCTGATCATTAATTTTTGCTTTAGTTTTTTTCATGAAATCACTCCTATAAAATGAAATAAACAATTTTATTTCTATTTTCACCTGATTGTTTTCCTACCTTACCTCCACATAGAGTCGAGAATTTTATAGACAGCTAAAGACAAATAAACGTATAAATAAAAGTTTAATTAAAATGAAGTTTTAATCTAGTTTTCCATATGATGAAATTTTGGTCCATTCCTTTCCTCTGTTTAATGAAAGGAAAATGTCATCCCTTAATGTTGTAATAGTAATTTCCTCTCTATTATTGGGGTTTGTAGATATATTTGTTATTGGATTTTCTTTTAGAAGTTCCGGCAAAGAAATCCTACTTACTTGACTTGAATCCATACTCATTTCATTCAAGAAAATATCCTCTCCTTCAATTGATGAATAAATAAGGGAGTTTTCCTCTACATAGACAGTTGTAATCATATTTGGTTCGCTAAGGAGCTTGAAATTATCACCGAAATCACTTGAATAGAACAAACCCTCTTTTGTAGAAACTGCAATAATATTAGGTTCTGAAGGATGCGCAGCAATCCTTGAAACTGCTTTGGTGTTAAGACCATAGAGTAGGCTTTGTGTCCATGTAACCCCCATATCAACTGAGTAGTACAGACCTTTATTTAATTTTTGATTGGGTATTTCATTAATGACATATAGACTTTGCTGATTGTAGCCGGCAGTGAGGTGGCTAAAATCTGTTTCACCATAAAATTGCCAAAATTCTATAGATTTGCCTTCATCGACACTCCTTACAATACCCAGTGGAGTTTTGATGTTTGAGTTAGAAGATTCGTAACCACTTGAATAAAATCCGTTACTCATTGCTTCAAATGCAATGTAATCGTGTTTATTATATCTGTCTTCAAACCAATTATCGTCAACATATTTAACTAAACCTTCATGTGTTGCAATATACAACTCACTCTCATTTCCCACATAACCTATACCATGTATATGGCTAATTTTTATTTCCTTTGCTGGTTTAAAGGAGGAGATTAATGTATTTTCTTTTGTACAACCTACTAAAAAGATGCCAATCAAAGTTGTTAAAAGAATCCCTACTTTCATCTATACATCTCCCTATGTTTATTATTTAGAATCTAGCAATACCTGTAAGGCATAAAAAAAATCAAAAAAGACTTGCTTAAAGAATGATCTGTTCTTTATTCGGAAATTCATCTATATTTTTCCAATCTAATTAGAATAACTTTAACTGTAAACACGGTATTTATAGTTTTATTGTTCCGAAATTTCCACTAAAAAATATGTATAGGAATTTTTCATTAATGTGAGTGCACATCCATTATAATGTATAATTTTGGAGAAAATGTGGAGAAAGAAATATTTGTTTTAACGACTCTAATGCAATTGAAAAACTTTCTTTATAACACTGAAATATATATTAATAATCAATTGATAACAATTTCTGCATAATTTCTTGAAAATCTTACAGTAAAATAAGGTGATATGACGAAATGGGTGATTTTTCTTGAAAAAGCTTTCAGTTAAGCTAGGTATTGTCTTTTTCTTTATTATTTTCGGACTCGAAACTTTTATGTTTTTTTTCCTTCATTCTGCATTGGTTGATTCCAGGGTTAAGGAGGAAATTTATGCATTACAAACTAGAGGAAACTCTCATAGGGCCATTCTTGAAATGCATTTTGATACACCAACTCTTAACCATGTTGCCCTAATGGAATCTGAAGCAGATACTGACGTGGTCATAACTGATGCCTCCAATAAGATTTTGGCATCTTCGGCTGAGAGTCAACATTTTTACAAATATATTAAGAAACAACCCACGAGCCTTCCACGCCAAGGGAGAATACTCGAAGAGAATTGGAGGAAAAAACCATATATTTCAACAGTAACTCCAATAAAAACAGATGAACAGGTCATAGGGTATGTTTATATGTTCCAGGACACAGAATCTGTCCAAACGTTAATCAAACGTTTGAACGACCACTTCCTTTTAGCTGGATTGATATTGGTCATATTAACCTTTATTATTATCATTCTGCTTTCAAAAGCACTTACCAAACCACTAATTGAAATGAAAGAGGCTACGTCCAAAATCAGCAAAGGAAACTTTCTAGTCACTCTTCCGAAAACAGGAGATGATGAACTTGGTGACCTTGGAAAATCAATTGAGTTGCTCGCAAAGGAACTTAATTATCTCACACGTGAACGAAATGATTTTCTTGCAAGCATCTCGCATGAACTTCGAACGCCGTTAACGTATATTAAAGGTTATGCAGATATAGTTTTGAAACGGAAACTCTCAGAGGAAGAGAATCAAAAATACCTTCACATCATCCTTGACGAGACAAAACGGCTATCCGATTTGATCAAGGATTTGTTCGAACTTGCAAAAATAGACAAAAATCAATTTGTTATTCAAAAACAAAAAATTAACATTGAGGAGTTTTTAGCGAAAATTGATCAAAAGCTATCCCCCGCTTTTGGTGAAAAGAATATGACGCTCCATATTTTCTGTACTGAGGATGCCAATTTATTCGCGGATCCCCTTAGATTGGAACAAATCATTTTTAATTTACTTGATAATTCTATTAAGTATTCTCCTGAAGGAGCCCGAACAGATTTGATTGTTTCCAGAAAAAAACATAAAGTCCAAATCACGATTAGTGATAATGGAAAAGGGATCCCAGAAGAAGATATTCCTTATATTTTTAACCGTTTCTACCGTGTAGATAAGTCCAGAACCCGCTCTCTAGGAGGAACAGGACTCGGGCTTGCGATAGTAAGAGATTTGGTACATGCACATGGTGGCACTATTGAAGTAAAGAGCAAAGAAAATTCAGGCACGGAATTCAATTTGATTTTTAGGGGCTAAAACATGGAAAGCTTATTGTTTGTTGTCTTAAACCATGTAGTATTGACTTATTTTTTTATATAACAATTTAATGAAAATATTCGCAATACTAGGTTTGTGAGCTGAGCTGACGAAATTCGCCGTGGTTACAAAGGGGTTAATGAAAATAGAAATGGAAGAATATTTACTCGAGTGGTTACCTAAAAATCCTATACTTATAGTCTTAATTAGTTTGACTCTAAATATCATTGTTGCCGTCTCGGGTGTGCTTCCGAGCGCCTTTCTTACTGCTGCAAATATTACTCTATTTGACTTTAGATCAGGTCTCATCCTATCCATAATAGGCGAAGCTGTAGGAGCAATAATTAGTTTTATCCTTTATCGAAAAGGACTGTCCAAACTAACAAGCCATGTTCAACTCAACAATAAGCTATTAAAAAAGCTACAAGCCACAAAAGGTGTTGAGGCCTTTCTTTTGGTAGTAATCCTAAGAATAATGCCTTTTGTTCCCTCCGGGGTAGTGACCTTGGCTGCTGCATACAGCAAAATGGCACTAATATCTTTCTGCCTTGCTAGCACATTAGGAAAAGTACCCGCTTTGTTTATTGAAGCGTACAGTGTTGATAGACTTCTTGACTTAAGTACAGAGTGGCAGATTTTCTCATTAGTATTGGGACTTTCAGTATTCACTTTGTATTATTGGGTAAGAAAAAGAAAGCATGCCTAAAAATACTTTACCTTAACCCGAGCGAGATTATCCTCATATACCTGGTATGCCTACAGCCGATGCTCTGTCCACAGCACCGGCCCCTCCGGAAGCATAAAGAAAATTGATATCTCGCTAACCACTGTTTAAAGCACACCAAATGATAAATATAGTTAGAATAAATTTATTGGTTATCTTTGAATATTTCACCAAGTTCCCCCATTAAATTAAATTATCCTCATGTTTTGTATAAGAAAAATTTGATAAATTTCCATTACATAAACAATAAAAAAGATTGAATTCCCATTCCTCCTTCAAAAAACACGTCAAACAAAAAATAAATTTGTTTAAAAAGTAAATGTTCACATAATTGTCACTCTTTTTCGATAAAAAATAGATACTTTTTAATTACGATTGTCGTTGAAAAGTTAAAAGGGAGGAATTGGCTTGAAAAAAAAGGGGTTCTTATCACTACTATTTTTAGGTTTGGTTTTACTGCTTGCAGCATGTAGTGGAAATGAAAGTAGTGAGCCAAATAATAATGAAGAAACTGCAGAAAATCAGACAAGTGAACAATCAGAAGATACGGGTTCTCAGGATGCTTCAACTATTAATATCACAGCAAGTAACTGGGAATTTGATCAGTCAGAAATTACTGTTAAAGCCGGTGAAGAAGTGAACATTGCTCTTACAAATAGTGAAGGATATCATGGACTAGCAATTGATGAATTTGATATTGATATTCAAGGAGATGGGATGGCGACATTTACACCTGAAGAACCAGGTGAATATAAGATATATTGTAGTGTTCCGTGTGGTAATGGACACGCTACCATGGTGACAACCTTAATTGTAGTATAAACTGTACTTAACAGTATTAGTTATCCATAAGGGTTTTATCCTACTAATACTATAATAGTTAAGTAGCTCTTTGTATGTAATAAATATAAGGATTTATTATGGTTATTATGGAAGTAAAATTCTGATTCTTTGACCCTTTCTTCCATTAGTAAGTTTACCTACACTGTGTGCCATCTGTAATGGAAGTAAAATTTGTAACATGGTTATTAAAAAAATCCTATAAAGAGAAAAAGGTATCCAACTAAATATTTGGATACCCTCTCTCTTTTATGATAGGGAAATGGATGTCAAGTGATTAATAATATCTTGCTCAGTCAAAGTACCTGTTATAGAATCAACTATTTTTCCTTCGGCATCTATTAAAATAGTGGTTGGAATTGGACCAATGTTATATAAATCTACTATTTCACTTTTACGGTCCATAAGGATTGGAAACGATAATCCATGCCTCTCGACAAATGTAGAAACCGAAAGATCACTCTCTCCTATATTTACTGGAAGAATCTCAACATTCTTCTCTTTGAATTTAGAATATTGGTTCTCCATATAAGGCATTTCTTTTTCACATGGTTTACACCAGGTTCCCCAGAAGTTTAGAAAAACTCCCTTGCCTTTTAATTCGGATAGTCTTACTTCCTTCCCATCAAGTGTTTGTAAAACAAAGTCAGGTGCATCCGAACCTTTTTTAATATCGCCTTTTTCTTTAGTGAAATTAGCATATACTGTAAAAACAACTGCAAATAAGAGAACACATAAAATAACAGTACGGAAAACTTGTCTTTTATTTTTCAAGAAACTCCTCTCCTTACTCACTATGCAATAAAAATCAATTACAAAATATTTTTTCACAAACCAGTAAGACTTTCAGATTTCAAAGTACCCTTTGTTATATTATCTAATTACTTTTTTTAATCTTTGATTGATAGTTGAAAGGCTTTTACAATTATTCCATCATCCGCGGGCTGAAAGTCATATTTTGGTATCCTCACAAATCCAAGTCGATTATATAGCCTCATGGCGGTTATCATAAAATCTGCTGTATGTAAACCAACATGTTGGTAACCTTTCGTTTTCACTCTAACTATGCATTCTTTTATTAAGGCTTCAGCAATCCCTTGACCTCTATATTCCTCATTAACAGCGAGCATTCTTATTTCAGGATAATCTAACATATCAGTAAACCCATCATAGACATCTGATTTTGAAGGGAATATAGCAACACTTCCTACTATTTTACCATCTAGTTCAGCGGCTAATAGTTCTACACCTGGTTGTTCGTCAGTGTCCGATGAAATTGCTTTCTTTAGAGCTTCCCAATGCCCTTTAGGTATACTATTTTCATGTTCTTCATATGCCTTAACTCTTTCCCTTCGAATTATTTCAACTTCATTGCTTGCAGCCTTTCGAATTTTTACCATTTGTATACCCTCCTCTTTTTCAATCAAATTTTTAATATAAGTGGATTATAAAGTCTTAGATACTGATAAAAAATCTAAAAATCTATAAATATCAACCCAATATTCCAGTGTCCACTACTTATTGCTCTTCATCCTATGAAACAAAATAGGATATATTTTTTTCACTGTTTGTTTGTAATGAAAAAGCACCCCAAAAAATAAAGGGTGCTTTAAGGGGGTGTCCTAGATTTTAATCATATCATCTACTTTTGCAGAAACTATGGATTTTTAAACATATTTAAAATTAATATAATTAATACAAGTTGTATTGTTTCTATAGGAATCCTTCCAAATTTAAATAAAAACTATCTTAGAAAAAAGTAAAGGAAGTTAATATAGTTTTAGTTCATATTTTCCCTAGAATGTACATACAGATTTACTAGACAAAAAAATACATTCTACTAGAATTCTAAAAAATTTAAAGTCTAGTTTCACTTAACATTCATCTTAATAATTAATTAAAGCAAAAGAAACTTGGGGGAATCAAATTGAAAGCCTACATTATTAATAAACCATTGATCGTTATTACACTGATTTTTGTATTTTTGTTTATATTTAGTGAAAGAATCTATGCTCAAGAGCATTCATATCAGGAAATAAATGCGGATTCTTATATAGTAATAGATAGTAAAACTGGTGAAATCATAATAGAAAAAAATATGAATAAACAACAATTTCCTGCAAGCATAACCAAAATAATAACAGCTATTATAGCTATTCAGGAACGAGATATAAATGAAACGGTAACAATTTCTGAACACGCACAGAATACGGAAGGTACCAGTCTCTCATTAATAGCTGGTGATAGAATCTCTTTAAAGGATCTACTATATGGAATCATGTTACATTCTGGTAACGATGGTGCTGTAGCAATTGCTGAACACATCTCGAATAGTGAAATGGAATTTGCAAAGAAAATGACGTCTTTTGCAAGATCAATTGGAGCGAATAATACCCAATTTACAAATGCAAGTGGACTCCCTAATAACAATCACTATACTACAGCGTATGATATGGCAATTATTACTCGATATGCAATGAAGAACAATGTTTTTAAAGAAATTGTACAACATAAACAGTATACCTGGGATAGTCATTTCTGGAGAAACGACTTAATGGAACATGAAAAGATTGATGCCTCAAAATTAGGGATACCATGGGAAGGCGATCCGAAAATTGTTAATCATAATCTTTTACTTGATTTGTATGAAGGAGCGACCGGGATTAAAAATGGGTTCACTCATGAAGCAAGGTACACTTTAGTAGGTTCAGCTAAAAAAAAGGGGACGGAATTAATTGCCGTACTTCTAAAATCTAAGGATTCTGATACAGCATACAAAGACATGACTAACCTGTTAGATAGTGGGTTTAAAGTAATTGAGGAGAATTCAAATAATTTAGCTGTCAACCAAGAAGATGAATTATTACGTAATCAGGGACAATTGAGTAACCCAGAAAAAGAAACAGTCAAAAAACAAAGTAATATTAAAGCCATGATGAATAATTTCTACACATTACCATTGACGGTGTTAATAGTTTCTTTGATTATCCTACTTATAATAAAAAGAAAGCAAAATAGGTAGTTTTTAATATTGGTTTGATTCTAATTTAAATTCTTTTAAGAATAAACTAACAATCATTCCTTTTAGAAAATTGAATAGGCTTTCCATTACCCATCAACTAAGGAGCGTTTATCTCGCTCCCCTCTCCTTTTATTTGTTCTTGATTGAAGAATTCAAATAAATTTTATGTATTTTACCCTCTTTTAAATTTTTGTGGAAAATTCATAATTTCTGCATGTATTTTTGTTACCATCAACAATATGAAAAATATTGGAGGTGGCTTCGATGAAGCTTAAATATGTAGCTTTTCTTTTTTTCTTAGTCCTTATATTAGGAGCATGTTCTAACCAGAGCAATACTGATGAAGGGACAAAAAGTGAGGAAAAACCAACCACTACAGGAGTAGTGACGACCAGTACACAAGTGTTAATGACGTTCTCCAATGTCCAGAACTTGACGGTGTTGATTGTCCTAAAACTGACGGATTCACTGTCCAAAAATGAAAGGGAAGCAGTTCACATGCTTCCCTAATGATTTACAAATCAACTTGATACGTCTCATTTTTCTTAAGGTAGAACCTAACATCATTTCGACCCGTAAGGATATACCAGTCTCTGCCCAATTCCAAGCGGCAGGAAAGAGTCTTCCCACTTCCCAGATGTAGATCAAACCATTCACCACATCTCATCTTATAACCAGAATTGTCTCCCCAAAACACGACCCAACAATCCAACTCTTCATTGTAATTCATTTCTTTCCAGCGACTTTTCATGAAAGCTCACCCTGTATGACTTGCTTGATCATATGGTCGTCAATGATCCTTCGGCCATTTTGTGAGCCATAGAGTAGACTATGTGTGCAGAGTTTATTTATCAGCCTTGCGGCACCACCAGAAAACCGATGGATTTCGTCGAGCGCCCCGTCAGAGAAAATTGGTTGATCAACTCCAGCATAACGAAGATGCCTAGAAACATATTCCTCAACCTGGGCACGATCGAGATGTCCTAACTGGAATTGGATATCGATTCTTTGGCGTATCGCTGCGTAGGATTGGAGTCGAAGACGATCCCACAATTCACTTTGACCGACGAGAATGAGTGCCATCGGACTTTGCGAATCCATTTTGAAGTTCAGTAAGAAACGAACCTCTTCAAGCATTTCCCGGTCCAGAAGATGGGCTTCGTCCACTACCACCACAGGTTGTAGCCCTCGTATGCCTTTCATTAATTCAATCTCACGATGAAGCTGCCGTTTTGCATCTCCTCGATAAAACTTCGCTTCGGAGCCTAACTGTTCCAAAAGACCTTTGTAAAAATGACGAGGTGTTAATTTAGAGTCGGACAGGTAAAGGATATGGAATTTCCCTTTATCCAATTTGTCCACAAACTTACGGATGGTCGTGGTCTTTCCAGTACCACTATCCCCACTCAAAACGGCAAAAAGCTGTCTTTCAGCTGTGTACTTCAGCCTTCCAAGGATTTCTTGCATCATGGAGGAATCATACAATTGATCAGTCGGAAGATCTCTGGCGAAAGGGGTGTTATCCATTTCATAGAAGGCTTCAAACACGAGAATCATCCTCCTTCCAAACGGCACGGAAGGTCACGGCAGGTTTCTGTTCAGTTTGACGTTTTTGGTTCTTTCGTTCAGCTGCCTTTAATAGTCTTGAAGATTCTACATCCTGCACCTGTAGGTGCTCAGGTAATGCAGGACGCTTCCCAGCTCTTTCCCCTATGACAAGCTTTTTGGCCTTCCAAGGAGTATGATCCTCGAACTCAATGGTCAGCTCCTTGATATTCGCAGGGTCATAAACAACCTCAACCTGTCGTCCAATGAATGCCAGGCCCACCTCATATTTTTGATCCATGAAGCTGATACATCCTGATTTATCGACTTTTCTCGTTTCACAATGGAGAAATGCATTACTCAACGTATCCGGATCGATGAACCGAATCGCTTTCTTATCTGAACGAAATGCCGTTTCCGGGCTAATTTTCTCCCCAAGTGCAGAATGAGGCTTATTCTGATAACACTCTGTCAGCCACACTTGGAAAAGCTCATTCAGACGATCAAGTGTATTGGGTTTTTCGATGACAGCCTCACTGATGAATGAATCTATGATTCTATTGAAGCGTTCAATTTTCCCTTTTGATTCAGCTGAGTACGGCCGTGTGTAAGTAAGGCGGGTGCCTATTTTTGAGCAGGTACGCGACATCCATTTGGTTCGATATTGCTTTCCATTATCAAAATAGACAGCCTCTGGAACACCATACTTCTGGATGGCCTGACGGAAGGAATCCTCAATGATCCTTGAATCCAATGTAGGGTAGAAAGCTGCATGAAGCACAAACCTGGTTGCGTCGTCGATAAAGGCGACAAGATACACTTGTTTCTTCATTCCATTGGGACCAATCGGCAGGTAAGGGCCATACTTGATATCTGATTGCCATAGTTGGTTGCGATGTCGCTTCTGAAATCTCCTGGCAGCTACTCCTGTCTGGGAATAAAGTCGCATATGCCGTGTGCTGTAACCTTTTTCAGTGAGCTTTTCCTGGAGCGTTGACCTTTTGATCTGTCCTGGCTCAGCCAACCCTTCCCACTCGAGTATCTGTATGATTTGTGCTACGCTCCGGCTTGGCACTTCCTTACGCAGAAGGATTGCCTGTTCCAATAAATGAGGAGGGATAGCTTCAGACTTACGAGCACCTTTTCTTCCTTGTGGCTTTAGTCCCCCAAACCCATCTTCCTGAAATTGAGCCAAATATCGCCTGATGGTTCTTTCTGAAAGACCGCTGGCCTTCACTATTTGGTCTCTTAATTCCTTTACCTTCCCAGCGTCAAGCCCCTCTGCCAATAAAGGGGATATCAGCTGAAAACGCTGCACTGCCAATTCCTCTGATTTCTTATGTTCCCTCATGATACACTCTCCTCTCTGTGTCTATCACGAGTGTAAATCAGGTGTTATTGGACAATGAATGCAGAACGGGTGTGTATCCATAAATTAATATTTACGATGGGCCGGACAATTCTTGTTAGCCATCCATTGGCATCTCCTGCCAAGCGTCCTATCCTTTGAAGTGCGGTCCCTGAACATTTGGACGTGACATCCAGGGGGATATTTCCTTGGTTGGTTCTGATCATGATGGAATTCAAACAGCCTATCCAATAATCCACAAATTGATGAAACCAGCCGTACCATCTCGAAAGAGTGGAATCATCGGCGGGAACAATGTGGGTGGACGGGTTCGTAAGAACGTCTTCGATACATTCAGCCTCATAGCGTTTATAAGGAATCAATAAATCTGGAAGTTCATGATGAATGGTCTGACAATTGGTGCACTGCAATCTTCGGATGTTATATGTCTTACTCTGACCTGTATGATCCTTGGCTTTTCGATTCTTTGTACCTCTAACCAACATGTCTTTCCCGCAGCATGGGGAAGGAATCCTCCCCGCACCCCTAACTAAAAACTCCAGTAAGTATGTTTTCAATCAGCTGATAATCTGATACAATAATCATATACTTTTTTTGTGGGACGTCTCCTGTATAACTGTTGGCGCAGTTATACATTATGGGGGACGTCTTTTCCTTTCCCCAAAATAAATGTCGAAATGTTTCGAATTATATACGGACATTATAATCGACTAATTCTGGACAGGCAATACCGTCAACTTTAGGAAATTTAAAGATGTCAAAAACACACAAGTACTGACAGGCAATGAAATTTCATTGGTTGCAAAAGAAGCAGATCACCAATTAACTACTGACGTAAAAGTAGATGCTTGGACTTTTAATGGTTCTGTACCTGGTTCACAAATACGTGTTAAAGAGGGTGAACAAGTAAAGATTACATTAAAAAATGAATTGCCAGATCCTGTATCAATACACTGGCATGGTCTTCCAGTTCCTAATGAGATGGATGGTATACCAGGCGTAACTCAAAACGCTGTTCAGCCTGGTGAAACATTCACTTATGAGTTCACAGCCTCAGTAAAAGGGACATATATGTACCATACTCACCAGGACGGTGTAAAACAGCTTGATAAAGGTCTTTATGGATCCTTTATCGTTGAGCCTGAAGAAACAACATATGACCGAGATTATACTCTCATGCTTGATGAATGGATGAGTAATCCAGATGAAGCTTCAATGGAAGAAATGGGAGATATGGAGGGTATGGATCATAGCAACATGTCTGGCATGAGTTCCGAAGACAATTCAGAAGAAAACGAAGATCGTAGTGACGGTGGCATGGAAGCAATGGAACACAGTATGGATAGCTATGACATCTTCACCATTAATGGAAAAAGCGGGGATTTGATTGAGCCTCTTAAGGTGAAGGAAGGCGAAAAGGTTCGAATTCGTCTAGCCAACATAGGATTCATGTCTCACAAATTCCATCTACACGGACACAAGTTTAAAGTGGTAGCTATCGATGGGCAAGAATTAAATGAACCACAGGAAATCGAGGATGAATTATTAACAATTGCACCTGGGGAACGGTATGATATTGAATTTGTCGCTGATAATCCAGGTGAATGGTTCCTAGAATGTCACGGCGACATGGAAGGCACGGATGGTATGAAAACAAAGATTCAATACGAAGGAAATACGAAATCAACTGATGAATCGAATCAAAGTGAAAACCTTCCAGAGTTCACTTTCACTAATTACGGTGTTGCAAAGGATGGAGAATTTACGCTAGACCAAAACTTTGATTTAGAGTACACCATGAATCTGAATACAGAAATGGATAATAGTGAGATGGTGTATACCATCAATGGAAAAACCTTCCCTGATACAGAAAATATAGTGGTTAAAGAAGGTGACAACGTCAAGGTTAAGTTAGTTAATAATTCGGAATCAGATGATCATCCAATGCATCTTCATGGACAGTTCTTCCAAGTTCTTAGCAAAAATGGTAAGCCAATCGAGGGCTCTCCTATCATAAAAGATACAATTAACTTAAAACCTGGTGAAGAATATGAAATTGCATTCAAGGCTGATAATCCAGGAAACTGGCTTTTCCACTGTCATGACTTGCATCATGCTTCAGCTGGTATGGTAACGTTAGTAACGTATGAGGGCTTTAAGCCAACCTTCACACCTGATCCAGAAGCTGGAAATAAACCAGAATAACAGTACTAGCGGTCGCTTAAATAGTGACCGCTTTTTTTGATATTAAGAGAAATGAAAGCAAATATTAGTTAGCTACAAACAAAAGCCTTCAGTATTTAATATATCTGAAGGCTTTTGCATTGCTATTCAATATATTTTCAGAGTGCATTTTTTGTGTAACAAAAAGACATACTTTATTGAATCTTCCCATCCTCTACAAGTAGATTCCATTTATTTGATCCATCAGTTGACTGATATATATTACCGTTAAATGTAACAATAAAGATCTCTGATTCTTTTTGAGGGTTCTGAGCAATGTTCATGATCGCATCCTCCTTTAATTCAGGAAGCGGTAAATCCTCTTCAGTCCCTCCTTGTAACGTTCGTTTTACAAGTACTGCGCTCCCATTATATCCCCCATAGAATAGGGCATCCTCTGTAAAGTACACTGAAGTTCCTTGTAGTCCCTCACTGATCAGGGTAAAACTCTCTGCCTTATCCTCAGATAGATATACTCCCTGCATACCTACAGCCGCAACTAAATTAGCATTTGTTGGATGCACGGCAATGCTTAAGATTTGGTCTTCCAACCCCTTTGCACTGACTTTTTTCCACGTTTTAGCCTTATCCTCACTCAAATAGAACGAATTTTCTTCCATCAATGAATTTTTTTGACCATTTAATAATACTATTGTCTCATTTTTAAAACCTACTCCCATTGCATGAAAGTCGGATTCACCTTCAAGGGTAAGGGACTCCAAAGTTTGACCCCCATTAGTCGTTTGAATTATCCCAACAGGATTTGGTAGAGTGGAATCAGAACCTGGATGACCACTTGAGTAGAATCCGTTTTCAGTAGCATTAAAGCCCATATAATCATTATTCTCTTCTTTTGTCTTATACCAATTTCCATTATCCAAAATCTTCAAACCATCATGAGCTGCAAAATAAACGGCACCCTGACTCCCTGCATATCCCATCCCATGGATATGGTCAATATCTCCATCGAATGCCTCATAAAAATTATTGGAAGCAATACTAGTTGAAGAATTTTCAATCTCTTTTGTTTGCTCATTACTACTTTGTCCTTCTCCAGTGTCCTCCTGATTACATGCTGTTAATGCAGTAATCATTGCAAATGCTCCTAAAGCAATTAATATTTTCTTCATTTTAGTCATCTCCTAGTTATTCCGAAATTTATTTAATTCCAAACTCTAATCATTATATAGAAATAGAGGCCCTATCTAGCATTAAATTTTATTATTAATTGTTATATCCCCTTCCTTTAAATCTTCCAATGCTACTTTTATCTAATTTTTAATAACATATTTCTCACCTAGCACTTCTTACCCACTAAGAAAGTTAAATCCTTAAGTACCAAAAATCTTTTTACTCTTTCGTAACCATCATTGTATGAAGTTCTTTTTATTCTTTCAATTCCCAAATTAAAACTAATTTTTACTATATCGTTAAATTATCGAGAAAGTGTGCAGGCGAATATTCTTCACTATTTGACTAATACATATTTAATCAATAGAAGCCTATATAAAAAAAAACACTCGTTGCATCAACTGAAGTAGATTAATAAAAGTCTTACATTTTCTATTTGTATTAATTTTTTCTCCATATTATGAGAATGAATCGGGACTTTAAACTCAAACGTCCAAGAAATATTGTGACTATCTTCATATTTTTTGGACATTTTTATTATATTCTTAGGATAAATACTATAAAGGAGAAAACATATATGAAAATGAATCTTCAAAAGAAAATGTTTGGCGGTTTTTTTATAATAGTTTTACTGTTAGGATTGGTTTCAGCTATTGGATTATATGAAATTACCTCTGTTAATAAATTATATAGTGACCTGGTGGATGAACGCGCTCTAAAGGCAATGATAACAAAAGACATGATGTCCACGGTAAATGGACAGCAAAAGTCTTTTATTAGTTATCTTCTTACTGGAAATGATGAGGATTTAAAAGCTTATCAAAATGCAGAAAAGGACTATGAAGAATTAAAAAACACACTAGGATCTCTCATATCCTCTGATGCAGAAAAAGAGCTTTTCGTAGAAATGAATGAAATGAATGCTCATTATGCAGAAACTACAGTTCAATTACTCACACTTAAAAGAGAGAACAATAAAGAGGAATATACTCGCATTGCTTCTGAACAAGGTGCGGAGCATGGAGATGAATTCATGAGGTCTGCCTCAGAAATGGCTAATTTACAGGAGGAACTGTTAGAGAAGGAACATCAGACTACAACACAAAAGGTTAAGAATATAAAAATACTAACTTTAATTATTAGCTTAATAGCTCTTATATCAGGTATTTTCATTGCACTTTATATGGGTAGGATTATAACAAAACCCGTTTTGAAAATTGCCCGTGTAGCCGAACAGATTGCGGAAGGAAACCTAACCATTGATGACCTACTGATTAATAATAGAGATGAGATTGGAGATCTAGCCCTTTCTTTTAATAAAATGAAGAAAAATCTCCATAGTTTAATCCAGCAGGTCGCCCTTAGTTCAACAGAAGTAGCTGCTTCTTCCCAAGAACTTACCATAGTTGCAAAGGAGACAACAGAGTCAGCAAATCAAATAGCAGCCTCTGTCCAGGAAGTATCTATTCGATCTGAAGCAGCGTTGGAAGGAACAAAGGAGAGTGTAAAAGCTATGGGGGCAGTTGCAAGTGATGTACAACGAATTGCTGAAACGGCCACTATGGTTTCTAATTCATCCGTTAGCGCCTCTCAACAAGCTAATAAAGGCAATGAAGAAATACAAAAGGCAGTATACCAAATGAATTTGATTGATCAATCCGTCCGAAATATTGCCTCTGTTATTGAACAATTGGGATCAAGGACTTCTCAAATAGGAGAAATTATCGATGCCATTACCGATATTTCATCTCAGACTCAATTATTAGCTTTGAACGCTACTATTGAATCCGCGAGGGCTGGGGAACATGGAAAGGGTTTTGCAGTGGTAGCAAATGAAGTACGCAAATTGGCGGAGCAATCGGCTGAATCTGCAGATATGGTAGCTAAGCTTATTAAAGGGATACAGGACGATACCGTATCCGCTGTTCAAGTAATGAGCAGGGGGACAAAAGAAGTAAACACAGGGTTGCTGATGGTAACCAAAGCGGGTGAGGCCTTTCAAACTATTTACACAGCTATTCAAGATGTAGCAGAACAAACACAACAAGTATCGACTGCTTCTCAACAAATCTTTAAGACCACCAAACAAGTGGCAGCTTCAGAGGAAAATGTAGCAAGGCTTGTCAATCAATCTGCAGGGAATGCTCAAACAGTTGCATTATCTTCTCAACAACAATTAACTTGTCTAGAGAATATAGCATGCTCAGCATACTCATTACGTAATATGTCCGAGACTTTACAAAAAACAATAAACAATTTTAAGATTTAAAAAAATGAAGAGGTGCCCTGAAGCACCTCTTTTTTCTAAAATCTTATTAGTTTAAATCTTATAAATCCGATAAGTTATATTCTTAAATAGTTTTCTCTCCCTTGATAATCTTTCTATTCTCCTTAATTCGGATTAAGTAATCTCCTAAAGTGTAGACATATGATAATGACATATTACCTCTGTATGGATCTACTCGTTAAGGAGCATAGATTGCTAACATAACAACGTATTTAGAAGTTTAATCTTGATTCACAAGAGCTTTTCTAGCCTTGGCTCGATTTCTTAATACAGTAAGAAAAAAAACACCCCATTGTATTAAGAATAGGATAATAACGAATACTAGAAACGGTTTTTGAAACCAGTTGGCATTACCGATTCGATAGAAAAAGAGAAAATAGGCAGTATGCGCCACTACTAGTATATATAATATGCTGCTCTTTTGCTGAACATAATCCCATGCTGGCTTACCCAGAAGTTTCACTGATTTGTTATTCGAAATAAGTGTTAGGAGGAACACATACACCAATCCAATTAAACCAAGAAGGTTAGCAAGAGTAAACCCAGAATCAAAAAACAATTGACCTGTAGCTTGATCAAAACCTGCTATGGTTCTGATAGGCTCCCATTGGAACCAGCCATCGAATAGTATATATACATGAATAATTGCCGTCAACGCACTCCAGATACCCATTTCACGGCGCCATGGTCTATAAGAAATAAAGAATCGATTTATCTTGCCCAAAGGACCAATCACGAGAGTCAATAATAGTAATAACAATGAAACATCAGCAAAAGCTCGATTCCAAGCATGCATTGGGTCCCATCCAGAGCGAGATAAGAAAAATAAGTATACTGCTATGATAGAAAACAACCCTACAACCAAATTTCTTTTCAAAGTTTTCAATGAAAATCTAACTCCCCTTTTCTATTATTGGATTTGAAAGTATCTGGGATTAAACTCTTATGGTAAGTAAATGCAGTGGACTCTTTTTTAGAATAAAGCTACCGATTATTACCTGTAGGCTATTATATAGTTTTATTAATTTTGACAACCCATTGTAGTATATTATTACGGTCTCCCATATCCATGTTAATATGAGACTCTAGATTCTGTGCTTTTTAGTTTATAAACTGAGTTTCGTCCTTCTCCACTGTTTTATTGGACTTAAATACTGCAATTCCGAATAAAAGCAATATTAAATGTAACAATTGATTAAAAGACAGGCCAATTAGGACAATGTCTTGGTGAATAAAAAAGGATGTAAGCAAGCCAATTGCACCGATACCAATGGATGATTGAGAAAAATTGATTCCCGTACCGACGTTAGCTTTGAGCCTCAAAATATAAAAAGTTAAAAAAGCGAATAACACTGCACGGTAATAACCAATTGGGTGATAGTTAACTTCTGAATTTGCTAAGCTTTTTCCCCAAGGCAGGGTGGTTTCAAATCCAATACCTGGAACTAGAAGGCTATATATAAACACAAAAGGAAGTATTCCGAAAGGAAGAACATCAAAGCAATAATAAAAAGGCATATTGCCCTTCTTTAATTTATAGCCCAAATACAGACACGAACTAAAAATGGCAAAGATAATTGTCTTTTCACTACCGCTAATAAACAGAATCGATAATGGATTTGTCCACAAAACACTAGGATTAAAAAAGACACCGCCAAATTTCCAGACAACAATTCCTATAAATAGAGTACCAGCAAGTACATCAGAGAACACTTCAGGTTCAATATTCAATTTGTTCATTTTGTACCTTAATAGGAAATAGCCTATTACAGCACTAAGCAGAACTGCAATCAGTTGATATTTCACCATAAATGGGCTTAATTGAATAATTTCATTCATATAACGTCCACCTATTCTTTCGCTAATTTTTCAAATTTATCTTCAAATAATTCAACACCCCCAAAACCCAATATCTGATCAACGATAATACCATCTCTGTTGACAAAGTATGTAGTGGGAATTGCTGTCACCCTATACATATCTGAAACCTTGTTATCCGTGTCCAACAACACCGGAAATTGGAAACCATAAGAATCAGCAAATTTTTTAGCAGCTTCTTTTGAATCCCCTTCTGTAAGATTCACTGCAAATATTTCGACTTTATCATTATATTTTTGATAGAGTTTCACTAGTTCTGGAGCTTCCACTTTACAAGGTCCGCACCAGGAAGCCCAAAAATTTATTACCAGCGGTTTAGAGACTTCATCCGTTGAATATTGCTTTCCATCCAAACCCGTTAAGGAAAAACTAGGTCTCTGAAAATTCTTTTGAGGTAGTTGTTCAGTATTTACAGTGCTTTTTGAGATAGACTGAAACTTTGTAATCTCTTTGTTTACAGTAAATACAAAAGCCCATAGTAGCAAACCAAGTAAAACAATTTTAATCGTTTTTTTCATAAGAAACCCCTCTCTTATTAGAAAATTTTTAAAAACAAATAAATTCGTTAAAACAATCTAAATCAAGAATGATTAATCTTAGTGATCATTTAAAATATAAACACATTTGATATATCGCTGATTGAGCCTCGGTCCAGAATTTCACCATAAAAAAGTCAATATAAAAAACAGAATAGATAAGCTCATAACATAATACATATCATTTACAAAAAATCTCCACTCTGGTTACTTACTAGATTATGAAATTTAGTGAAAAGCAAATTATGAGTATGTAAATATTTATTTTGAATTCACCGGTTATTTCGTAAAATCGTCCCTTAAGACACCAGTTATTTAGTAAACAACCCAAAGCTGAACAACAGGGTGAAATATGCGGTAGGAAGCTAGCACCATTTCTTCCTTCCGTAAACAGTGGGGATATAACTATCATACTTGGTAAATATAGAGAAACCATGCAGAAATGATAGTAACGGTGGAAACTTTGGAAACCTTACTTCTATACCTTTAGAGCCAGATGTATTATCCAGTAAATATCTAATCGATTTTGAACAATTAGATAGTAAGTAGTATGTAAAAAAAAACGACCCCTTACAGCTGAGTACCTGCTCCCAAAGGAATACTTCAGCATTCAAGAGGCCGTCTTTTCTTTTTAAAGAAAATATTTCAAGTGATTAAGATGCCATTCTACGGCATTCATCTGCACATCTGAAGCAGACTTCAGCGCATTTCTGGCAGTGATCATGGTTATGTTTCTTACATTCGTTTCCACAGGCCTCACAAATATCAGCACATAACTGACAGATTTGCTGGATAAAGGGACTATTCGTTTGCATTGCTTTTGCAGCAAACTCACACATATCAGCACATAGGCGATCCATGCGGATACAATCTGCCATCATATGATTTTCTTTCAAACAAGCATCGAAGCAAACATTACACGCTTCCATACATTCCAAGCATGCTTTAATACATTGTTCATGGTTCATATTTAATACACCTCCTTTTGTCCATTACGACTTTAAGTTTTCCCTTGGTTTAGTGTTTTAAACTACATAAAAACTGCATATTTATTCCCGTTGTTTCAACATTTCTTCAGGAAAAATTAAAATCTTGAAACTACATCTATTCCCAATGACAGTAAGGAAAAGGTTGTTATTTCTCACCCATTATTCGTCACTTGATGTTTAATCAAAACACTACAAATTTTTATTCATGGATTTATTATTTCCCCAGGTTCTTCATGAATGCCATTAAGACATATATGCACAAACCTTGCAGAATACAATAAAAAGAGCCCTTTTTAATTAAAAAATAGGCCCAGTAAAAATCATCCAACTAATCATTTCATTTATAAAATTTTCTTAGGGAATTATTGATTCGAATAAATTCCCTATACCATCTTGTAACAGCAATTCTTCTCCACCTAATGCCTGTAGTACCGATCCAATTGACTGGACGATATCTCCTGTTACTGCTATTTTTGAGAACTAAAAATAGAATACTCGTTTGTATTGTTTATTTGGTTTGTAACTCCAGTTGCTTCAAGCAACTATCCTATTGTTTGGCCCAAATTCCATTTAGTATTTTTTTCTCCCCCTCAGAATCTCCGTTTAAAGAATATAATATAGTCAGTAAAATAGCTTCGGCAATAACCACAACTGTTTGAATCCACTGAGTAACTGCAATTTGTTTTTTTATTGGATCTTTAATATATCATTGTCATCTTTAATTTCTGTTTTACTTTACTTTTAGCCATCAACCTCACTCCCAAAACTCTTTCAAGTTCTCGCTCAAAGCTAAACTACTACATTTTGAGAGTAGTGATATTAAGATTGTTCCTATTTTTCTAATTACTTCTTCCTCTTTACTTTTACCCTTAAGATATAACTCAATTTTACTTATTTCTTTGTTAACGTCGATTGATTTCAACTGTATTGCATAGGCAGTAATTAGTTCTTCAAATGAATCTAGTAATTTTATATGTTCAGGGTTAAAAACTAGTGGTGCTTCCACCTTTTTTTATTGATTAAACGCCTCTTCATATATATTAATAAGATTAAGTATTTTTTGAATTATATTATCTTCCCTTTTATTTTGGTTATTCAAATCAGAAATTCTTTTCCCTATTTTAGACAATTCCCTACCATACTCGGCGATTATCAAATGTAACCTCTCCTTACCATTGATCAATTGCATTTTTGTTTTAGTGTATGTAAAAGTGCCTAATGAGGTTATGGTTTTTTGATTTAAATTTATACTCGAGCAGGAAGATAAAGATTGAATTGGGAAAAAGTAATCGATTAAAACCTAAGCAGTGACAGCTCGTTTTCCTTTTGAAAAGACAATCTATCAAAGCCATATTTTAAGTCTAGGGAGTTTTCGGTCACTCTAATACTCTTTGCTCTCCTACTATGCCGCGAATAATTTAACTTTTAAATCTATTAAGATCATTCGAGTTCCAATAACATACTCTTGTTTAACTAAATTTTCATCTTAATACTCCACGGTAATAATAGGACTACCAATAGTTAGATTTATCTTAGATTCGTCTACATTTTTTCTTAGTGCCAACTGTAGATTCATTTTTTTATGATTGGCAGTAGGAAGGAAATATTCCCAATTGTCATTAAAAGCTGAAATCGATACAAAATCTTCTTCTTTTAAGCTTTCGACTTGAACCGATGAAAGTTCGTCCAATAATAAATTCGCTTTCTCGTTTAAGTCGGTCATTCCTGAATCACTTAATTTTGCCTTTACAGTAAAAAATACATCCTTTTTGTTGTTCAACTTTTGAAGAATGTCAAAATAGGTATTCTCCGACCACTTTTTACTTGTATAGCTATATGTCTGTAGAACTTTGTATCCTTCTCCAGATTTATATGCGGTTAATGTTATTAGTTCCTTTTCCTTTACGTTTTCTACAGCACTGCCAGTAATTTTTATATGGTGTTCCTTCGAATCATCTTCAATCCATTTGAAGTTAGGATAATCCTGCTTAAGGCTTGTTTCCATCTTTCTATATTCTTTTAGTGTTTTTATGAGTTCCGTTTCCTCACTATAATAAATTGTCCACTCACTAATAATGCCTTTAGCTTTTTTAATGGTATTAACTGTACTAATTACTTTTTCCTCTTGTGCTTGAACCTCACGATATTTTCCATAAAAGCTAAACAATAGAACTAATCCTATAAAAATTAATAGTAATGATTTTTTCATTTTTCTTCCCCCCTGCCCATCATTATGGGCAATCTAGTAAAATATATACCTGATAATCTAATAAAAAAATATTTCCTCATAAAAAAACAGGTCCTTTAAAAGGACCCGTTGTAACAACAATATAGTTAAATCTATACTTTTATTTATCTTCCATTTGCATATTGGAATGATCCGCCTCATCAGTAGGCTCCCCTGCAATAGAAGAGTATGCGTAGTATGCCCCAACAACAACCACAAGATAAACTAGTGCTGAAATTACCCATTTTTTCATATACACTTCTCCCTATAATTTTACTCGTTGCAAACGTAATGCATTGAGAACTACTGACACAGAACTGAAGGCCATTGCCGCTCCTGCAAGCCAGGGCGCCAAGAAACCTAAAGCAGCTATTGGGATTCCTAGAGTATTATAGGCAAATGCCCAGAAAAGATTCTGTCTAATATTTCGAATGGTCTTCTTACTCATAAAGATAGCATCTGCAATGCTGTTAAGATCTCCACGTATAAGAGTTATATCCGCTGCTTCCATCGCCACATCCGTACCTGTTCCGATTGCCATCCCAATATCTGCTATGGCAAGTGCAGGAGCATCGTTAATGCCATCTCCTACCATGGCTACTTTCTTGCCTTGTTGCTGAAGTTTTTTTACTTCCTCGGCCTTCCCTTCTGGCAATACTTCTGCAATGACATTTTCGACCCCAGCCTGCTTTGCTATGGCTCTGGCTGTTTCCTGATTGTCACCTGTAATCATAATAACTTCAAGACCCATATCTTTTAGGCGCTGGATTGCTTGGGTTGATGTTTCTTTTATTGTGTCTGCCACCGCAACGATTCCAGCGTAATTGCCTTCTATGGCTGTTAGCATAGCTGTTTTCCCTTGCTTTTCTAAATTTCCCATAATGGGTAAAATATGATCTACATCTACATTGTATTTTTTCATCAAACGACGAGTCCCGACAAGGATCTCTTTTCCGTTAACAATCGCTTTTATTCCGAATCCTGGAATAGCTTCAAATTCTGAAACCTCTGCAAGACTAATGTTTTTTTCTTTTATCCCTTCTACAATTGCCTCGGCAAGTGGGTGTTCTGATTGTTTCTCTGCAGTTCCCACTAGTGTTAAGAATTCCGTTTCATTTAAATCAGTGATTACATCCGTTAAAACCGGTGCACCGTTTGTAATAGTTCCTGTTTTATCTAAAATAACCGTGTCAATTCGGTGGGTCATCTCTAAATGTTCCCCGCCTTTAAATAAAATTCCAAACTCTGCAGCTCGGCCTGAACCCGCCATTATGGAGGTTGGAGTTGCAAGACCAAGGGCACAAGGACATGCTATAACAAGAACGGCAATCAGTTTTTCTAATGCCTCTGCAAAATTCCCCGGTGCCACCCATATATACCACACGAAAAATGTCACAACTGCAATCCCGACAACAATGGGAACGAAAATCCCCGAGATGGAATCAGCTAGACGTTGGATTGGTGCTTTTGAGCCTTGAGCTTCTTCCACCACCTTGATAATTTGGGCAAGAGCTGTATCTTTGCCAACTTTTGTGGCTTTAATTTTGATAAATCCATTTTTATTAATTGTTGCACCTATTACACTATCGCCAACAGTCTTATCGATAGGAACACTTTCACCTGGTTTAACGAACACAATATCCCCTGCAACTACTTCTTCAAGGGGAATTTCAATTTCTTCCCCTTCACGTAAAACTTTAGCTGTTTTTGCTTGTAAACCCATCAACTTCTTAATCGCTTCTGAAGAACGACCTTTTGCTTTCGCTTCAAATAACTTCCCTAAAATAATTAATGTAATTAGAATTGCACTTGTTTCGAAATATAATCCAACTGAATGAACATCTGTACCAAGCGTTTCAAATGCAAGGTAAACACTATAAAAATAAGCTGCTGAAGTACCAAGTGCTACTAGGACATCCATGTTGGCACTAAAGTTTCTTAACGCTTTATATGCCCCTACATAAAACTGCTTTCCGATATAAAACTGAACAGGAGTTGCTAAAGCCATCTGGACCCAAGGATTCATAAGCGCATCTGGTACATAAATAAACGCTGTAAAGCTGAAATGTCCTACCATGGCCCACAGGAGTGGCAGGGAAAGTATCAGCGAAAAGATAAATTTCCCCTGCTGATTTTCTATTTCTTTTAAGCGCTGATCCACTGTTTCCTTTTCGTTTTCATTGGTTTTTACTGTAGCACCATAGCCTAATTTATCTACTTTTTCAATCATGTCCTTTGTAGTCACAATAGAAGGATTATATTCTATTGATGCCTTTTCAAGTGCAAGGTTAACATTCGCATGGATAACACCATCAAGTTTATTTAGACCTTTTTCAATGCGGGTGGCACAAGCTGCACATGTCATCCCTGTCAAGACAAGTTCAGCCTTTTCAGTTATTACATCGTAGCCTAGATCTTGTACTTTTTTCTGAATTTCAGCAGGGCCCATTTTAGTTGAGTCATATTTAACAGTGGCCTTTTCTAATGCTAGATTAACGTTAGCGTCCTTAACTCCTTCCATCTTTTTTAAACCTTTTTCAATTCGGGTCGCACAGGCCGCACAGGTCATTCCCGTGATTTGAAATTGGTCCTCAGATACTTTTTCTTTTACAAGAACATTTTCACTCATATACACAACTCCTTATACCTATACAGGGTATGTTTTTGTGAAAAAGAGAGAGTGCTATAACATAATAGCACCTCATCTTTTTGTATTATTCAACGTCGTAACCTTGGTCATCAATTGTTTCTTTAATAGTATTAAGAGAAACTTCACTTGCATTATATTCTACATCCACTTTACTATCTTCAAGGTTCACTTTAACTTTAGAAACTCCTTTAAGTTCCCCTACACTTCCCTCAATAGTTTTTACACAGTGACCACATGACATACCTTGAACATTTAATGTAATTTTTTCCATCGATAACATCTCCTTTTATTTTTTCATTAATTTTTGAACCGTTACTAGTACTTCGTCTAACACTTCCATATCACCCTCTTGAATCCTCTCCACAACGCAGTTTCTTAGGTGGCCTTCAAGAAGAATTCTTGCAACACTATTTAAAGCGGACTGAGTAGCCGCAATTTGAGTAATGACATCATCACAGTAAGTATCTCGTTCAATTAACCCTTTAATACCTCGAATTTGACCCTCAATACGATTTAAGCGGCTAACCAAATTCTTCTTCACTTTATCAGAATGATGGCTTTTTCTGTCACTCGTACAGCAGTCATCTTCTGTGATTTCTGGATCGTCTTTCAACAATTCATTTTCCATAATCATTACCTCCTTGAGTTCATTATATTATACCCCAGTATAGTATGTAAATAGGTGAATTTAATATTTTTTGTTTAAAGAAGTATCTTCAGCAAGTAATTAATTCCTCTGTCAGTCAAATTCATTTGTATGATGTCTTCCTCGTAATTATATTCTTTATATTTTTCATACAATTATATTCCCATTCATATTAATCCATGGTTTCGCTCTTATGAATTCTTTTTTGTCCTTTTATCAATTATTTAGAAACTACTAAAGATATGTTCATCTGTTTTTCATTAAATATAAAGAATTTGGTATGGCTTGTACGGCTTAGTCATATCATTGTAGCAATACAGGAGGGTTGAATGTGATGAACATTTTTTATTATTTTGTATTAGGTACACTTGTTTGTATTATCCTTTTGGCTACATTTTTGTCTTTTTATTTTCGGAACAGACTAAAAAACATGGCTGGCATGGTTTTATCCATGACTATAGGAATGAATGTGGGTCTAACGGCCGGATTGCTATTCGGAACTATGTTACAAGGAAATTTGTATCTTTCTACCCTCTTAGCTATACTAGCTGGTGTTATTGGAGGAGCTATTTGCGGTCTTGGATTTGGGGTTTATGCCTTTTTAGAAGGTCTAATGGCTGGTCTTATGGGTGGCATGATGGGTGCGATGCTAGGAGAAATGGTTTCAACAGTACAGGCGCACACCCTCATTAATATTTTTCTTACCCTTTCAGTTAGCTTCTTGTTATTATTTCCTGCACTAAGAATTCAGGCTAAAACAAAAGAAATAGCTAACAGAATATGGTACACCAAACCTGCGTTTGCCTTTCTTATCCTCTCCGGTATGTTGATATTCGGCAGTCAGTTCAGTAAGGTACAAGTCCAGTCAGAATCAAATATATCCAAACCAGAGGATAAGTCTCAACAACCGAGTGATATACAGCCGGAAAATGCTATGATCCGTGTTCAGGTAGCTAATTTTCTTTATAACCCTCAAAAGATCATCGTAAAAGAGGGAGAACAGACTTCCATTACATTGGATAACCTTGATTCTGTTGAGCATGATATTGAAATTAAAGAGTTTCCTGTTGAGAAAACTGAAGTGGGGCATGCGGGACATGGAGAAAACAGTCCAGATTTCCATTTACATGCACCTGCAAAAGACACGACAACATTAGTTTTTACTCCGTTACAGAAAGGGACGTATGAGTTCTATTGCACCATCCCGGGTCATAAAGAAGAAGGAATGACAGGTGTTATCGTTGTAATTTAAATTGTTTTGTAATTCATTCTAAAATCTAAACAACTTAAAAAGCTCTGTTGTGAATACCATCGCAACAGAGCTTTTATTCTTATCAGGCTTTTCTTAATTATCTATTGTTATTCAAAAAGGCTATTGCCTCTAGTTTTATTGCCACATCTCTTGGTAACCGTGAAACTTCAACACATGAACGTGCAGGACGATGGTCTCCAAAATAAGAAGCATAAACCTCATTAATCTTCGTAAACTCATTAAGGTTGGTATAAATACTGTTACTTTTACCACGTCGTTTAGACATGCTCCCCCACCCTCTAAGACTGCTCGGAGATTATTGAATGCCTGGTGGGTCTGCTCTATTATATTCCCATTTATTATTTCTCCTGCTGGTGTTAATGGTATTTGTCCGGATGTAAACAAAAAAGAACCAACTTGATAGGCCTGAGAATATGGGCCAATTGCCATAGGAGCGCGGTTAGTGTGAACTTCTTTCCCCATATTTATTTCTCCTTTTTATTTTATATTTGTAACTATGCCTTTAAGGTCTCATTAGACTGTACTACCTCGGGTATCTTATTCATACGCCTATCAATGACACTCGCACATACCGCATCTCCTAAGACGTTGACTGAGGTTAAAGGCATATCTACCAATCTCCAGAGCCCTAATATAATAGCGATTCCAACACCATCAATAGGGAGACCCACTGCTAGAAATATCATAGAAAGTGATACAATTCCACCACCTGGGATTGCTGGTGCTCCAACCGAGGCTAAAAGAGATATTAAAATGATTGTAAGGTATTGCATGAGTCCAAGTTCTATGCCATTCAGTTGAGCTACGAATACGGCTGCAACACCATGGCTCAAAGACGCACCATTCATGTTCATTGTCATCCCAAGAGGAAGGACAAAAGCACTGACATTCTTGGATATTTTTAATCCTTCTTCACAACAACTCTTAGTAATTGGTAACGAAGCTGCACTACTGCTTGTAGCGAATGCTGTGCCCATAGCAGGAATCATTTGACGTAAAAATGCAACTGGACGTAAATTAGAAAAGAAAGAAATCATAGAACCATAGGTGAGTACCACGTAGATTACCAAACCAAGGACAATAGACACTACATATTTTGCCATCGAACCAACCAAATCAAGACCAGCAGTCCCCATAGCTGTAGCGACAAGTGAAAAGGCAGCAAAAGGTATGACTTTCATAAAAATAAGAACCAGTTTCATCATCACTTCATTTAATTGTGAAATAAAGTGTTTTATTGTTTGACCTTTTTCTCCAACAAGGGCCAATGCAATACCAAAAAGCAAGGAAAACGTTAGAACCTGTAACATGTTTCCTGAAGCCATCGCTTCGATTGGATTACTAGGTATAATGTCTAGTAACGTTTCCCTTATTGTTGGTACCTCTTCTGATCCAGACGTGGAACTACCATGCCCCCCATTTTCCCCTTGTTCTAAAGAAGCAGTATCGGGTAACTGTACGTTTTTACCAGGTCCTACTGCTATAGCCGTTAAAATTCCAATTGTACACGCAATAATAGTGGTAATGACAAATAATGAAATGGTGGTTAGCCCCATTTGACCAAGTTTCTTAGGAGTCCCTGCAGACGCAATACTGGTAACCACTGCTGAAAAAACTAATGGGACCACTACCATCTTAATTGCCTTAATAAACAATTCACCAACAGGAGCGAAAATGTAGTTATTTAAGATTTCGTAAATTCCAGGTGTGTATATGCTCAATCCCAATCCTGTTAAAATACCCAGTAAAATAGCTATTAGTGTTCTGGTGGCTAATTTCATTCTTTTTCCCCCTTTTATAAAAATGCTATTTATACTCCTTTATAACCGTGTGATGTAAGCATAAGAAGAACCTTGTCATTTTTATTGATTTCTCCCAATTTAATCAATTTTGATGCTGCCGGCCAGGTGACCGCCGCGGAACCTTCGAGAAATAAACCTCTTTTTGCTAAGTCCTTTTGTGCTTGTTCTACTTCAATATTAGGAATAGAAACGGCTCCTCCACCTGATGAATTAATAGCGTGCATCGCTTGGTAGGTAACTGTATTTCCTCCAATTGAAGGCATTTGACTGGAATCCCCTTTAAATTCCTCTCGATAGTCACTTCCTTGAAGAACTTGTGAAAGACGAGGAAAAGGTTCTACTGCATATAAACGAGGAATTGAATTAATCCACCCCATTCGCTTTGCTTCTATAAACCCTTCCCATATCCCCCATAGCAGGTCACCTCTCGTGCAAGGGATGATAATTGCAGTTGGCAAGTTAGCTTTCATTTGCTCAACAATTTCAAAAGCAACTGTAACATATCCTTGAACACCGAACAGATTGCTTCCTACTGGAGGGGAGCTGTAGTTTGTAGCAGGATAGGCCCCCTCATTCTCTACTTGATTTCTTATTACCTCCCATCTTTCCTTTGAATTGGATACTTTGATAATCTCTGCCCCTGAAGTACGAATTGCTTTCTCCCAGATTCGGCCAATTTTTGGTGTGGTCACAATTTTGCATTGCAGACCACCAGCTGCTGCATAGGCCGCCAAAGACGCACCTGCATTTCCACTTGAAGCAGCGACAACTGTTGTTCGTTTTAGTGAAGCAGCCCTTGCAACGATAAGAGGGCTCATTCTATCTTTGTGGGATCCTGTTGGATTTTGTCCTTCATTTTTCAACCACAACTCAGGGATACCTAATTCATCCGCCAGTCCTTCCAAATGAATGACCGGCGTTCCCCCTTCACCGAGGGTGGGAAATGAGCGGTAGGGTAATCGGTCGATATATCGAAACATCCCCCTTGCTTTTTGATCGATATCCCATGAATTCTTGTAGTCAAACAGAATCTTTAAACTGGCAGGGTACCCATCATCTAAACAACGGGGACACCCTTTAAAGTAATCATCCGGTTCCAAGTGATGTTCACACCTAATGCAAGTGAGAGCTTTTATAAGACCATTCCAATCGTACACCTTATCCCTCCTGTGATTAATTTTAATATTTTGAATAATTAGAATTAATGTTAATCTTAGAGAAAGTGAATGAATTTGTAAAACGAATATTTTAAATATGTATTATCAAGATTTTAAATAAGTGAAGGAGGCATTTTAATGGATATTGATCAACTAAGAGCTTTTGTTCTTGTTGCAAATACGAAAAGTTTTACTCGAACCGCAGAACTTTTAAACGTTGTTCAATCAACTGTTACAACTAGAATACAAATGTTAGAGAGGCACATTGGAAAAGAATTGTTTGAAAGAGATAAGCGAAACATTAAACTAACGGAGGCAGGAATTATTTTTCTCCCTTATACAGAGAGAATATTGGAACTTACTGATGAAGGAACAAAGCTTGTACAAGTAGAAAACAGCTATAAAAATCATATCGTTATAGGGACAACTCATGCTTTATGGGATTATGTATTATTCGAAGCAGTAGATGCATTCCAAAAATCACAGTCAGAAACCTCACTTGGGATGATCACTGAACATTCCAATATTATTATCAGAAAAATGATTGACGGCTTAATTGATATGGCAATTGTCTTCTATCCTGTCAATCATACGAAAGTTACGATGGAGCTAATTATTGAAGATACTTTTATTTTGGTAGCTAATCCTCAATTTGGATTTAAGAAACCTCTTGTCCTACCAGAGGACTTACGTAATCTATATATTCATTTAGACTGGGGTGGGTCTTTTTCAGATTGGTTTAGTAAGATCACTTCGAATCAACTAAATTACCAACTACAGGTTGACCATGTTTCTCTTCTTCTGAAATTTTTACATTCCAGACATGGTGTCGGTTTTCTTCCCAATTCTGTAGCAAAGCGTCTAATATCTGAAGGGAAAGTTATTAATGTTCCATTTGAAGCAAACGTTCCTGTTCCGAGCAGATCTATTTATTTGCTGAAAAGGAAACAATCATCTACATATAGCAACATGGAGGTACTTTCAGATTATATTAAGGAGCATTCCTGTTAGAAGGATTTTCGGGGACTTGAACAAAAAAGAGCCCTCTTGGTATGATACGGGGTGTCAAATCTGCAGAATTGACCCCTAACTTAGTTAACCAAGGAGGACTCCAAATTGGATTTTAAACAAAATCAGAAAATAAATCAAGTCACCGAAAGAACACTTGTTGTAGGAATCGATATTGCCAAGAGCACGCACTACGCTTGCTTTGTGGATGACCGTGGACGAGTGCTCCGTAAGTCATTCTCTGTATCACAATCTAGAGATGGTTTTGAGCTTTTCTATCAACGGGTTTTGGCCGCAATGAAAGAAAATGAAAAAACAGAAGTGATTGTTGGTATTGAACCAACAGGCCATTACTGGCTCAACTTAGCTTATTTTTTAGAAGAGCGAGGCATTCCACTTGTCATGACGAATCCAATGCACGTCAAGCGTTCAAAGGAATTGGATGATAATCTGCCAACGAAACATGACCGTAAAGATGCGCTCGTCATCGCTCGATTAGTTAAAGACGGACGCTTTAGCTATCCACGTATCTTAAAAGGTATGGAGGCTGAACTTCGTGCTGGATCAACGTTTAGAAGTAAGTTGACAGAGGAATTAGGTGCTGTCAAAAACATGATGATACGCTGGTTAGATCGCTATTTTCCTGAGTTCACTCAAGTCTTTCCGACATTTGGCAAGATGGCGATGGCCGCACTAGAATGTACCCCATTTCCGAGTGATCTTCACCAGAAACAAGCTGATGAAGTTTTATCTCTTTATCGAAAGGTCGATGGGTTAAAATCCCCTCAAAAACCAAAAGCAGTGCGCCTTATTGAGATCGCTGCTAGCTCTATTGGAGTAACAGAAGGACACGAGATGGCCCGTATTGAAATCACCACGCTTGTCCGCCGTTACCATCAACTAGAACAAGATATCGAAAGTATTACGCAACACTTAGTTGAGCTTGTAAAAACATCTGTAGAATATGAATGGCTCTCAACGGTTCCGGGGCTTGGAGACACAACTATCGTTGATCTTTTAGCTGAAATCGGTAGCTTTTTACATTATCAAGATCCACGCCAACTAATCAAACTCGCGGGATTAACGTTACGTGAAAATTCCTCCGGTCAGCACAAAGGACAAAAACGCATCTCCAAACGAGGAAGAAGAAAGCTGCGTGCCCTCCTTTTCCGAGTGATGATGCCCATGATTCGCCATAATGAGGCCTTTCGCAAACTGCATGAATATTACACAACTCGTACGGTTAATCCGTTACGTAAGAAGCAATCCATCGTGGTTCTATGCGGGAAACTACTAAAAGTATTACACGAAATCAGCACGAAGCACAAAGCGTTTGACGCACAGCGAATGATGAGGGATATTCCCAGTCTCGTAGAGGCTGCTTAAAACCCTACATCCCCTTAAAAGAACTAGACAACAGGATGACACGGAGAAGCTGGCATTATTTTCACCATTCGACCTAGAGTCCCTAAAGGAGCTTCGCTAGCCTCTGCCTTATGACTAGACCGAACGAAGGAATGTAGGCACACAGATGCCCAGAGACATGGGAGGGTACGTCATCATAAGCTACGCAGAGATCCATTGTGCATCGTATATTTCACCAGCACTACTTACCACTATTCTCCAGTAGTGACCGCGTAGCGTACCCATAGGATGGAATAGATTCACATATTATCAAAATACTGTTAAAGGTCATGTCGAAAAATATTTTTTTGACACTCAACCAACGGCTCAAACCGTTGATAAATCAATATTTATAGAGGGAGGTTTTCTAAGTTTTTAATCGAGGACACCATGTTCTCCTTATTATCAATAAAAAGGCCAAGGAGAGAGAGTTCACTCCTCCATGGCCTATTGAAATCTATATAAAATGGTGACAATTATTAAAAACAAAAATCTGTTTCTAGGGGATTGGCCAGCTTTTCTAAATAGATAGATGCCCATTGGTTTTCTATTGGTTAATACTAGCCAAAAGTTCGTCTGCCCCAAATCTTTTTACAAATTTATGAAAGGCTTCCCGTTTCTTTCCTTGCTCATTATAAAGATTAATAATCTTATCAATCGCTTGATACAGTTCATCAGGTGGAAGTTGTTCCATTAGCAATATCCCAGCTTCCGCGTCTTTACCTTTTGATTTTCCTCCAACATAAAGGCTATAGGAATCTTTAATTTTCATGACTCCAATATCATTAATCATTGGTTCACCACATCCAATTGGACAACCGGTGTAGGCAGGTTTTAACGTAAAAGGTACATGTTTTCCTGCAATCCGCTTATTTAGTTCAATGGCAACCGGCATCCCCTCTTCTTCAGCGCCTTTACAAAAATTACAGGTTCGTAGACTTTTCACATAATTCCCAACTGGGTAACAGCTTAAGCCTGCTTCTTCAAATTCAGCAATTATTTCTGTTTTTCTTTCTTCTGGAATTTCAATGTATAATTGCTGGAATGTTGTGAGCTCAAGCTCCTCCCCTTCCTCCAGATATTTTGCTAAAACGATCAGTTGCTTGGCGGTTAGCTTTGCACCGAATTTGATTCCTCCGTTGACCGCAATTTTAATCTTTTTATCACTCATCATGGTAGTTCCCCTTTCTTAACCCTAAGTTATTTAATAATTCCTTTTTTAACTTTTAAGCTTTAATTTTAAAGACTAAATTCCACTTTCGTCCTATGTTTTAGGGTACCCCTCTATAGTATAATTTATCCTTTTACCGAATGTAAATAGGTGTTAATAAAAGTTTTTCTGGTTAGTACGGGAGATTACTAAATTTACTATGGGGCGTTTAAGGTAAAAAAAGGCATAAACTCGGTACAATACCGCGTTTATGCCAACCACATTCCGCTTAAAGAGAAAAACAGTCTAACTTTATAGGGGAACTTCAGCTTCAGATGGCTCTTTATCCAATTAAATCCCCCAATAAGTTAATGTGTCCAGGACTCCAATTAAAAGCATGACTACTCCCGCCAACCTCTGAACGAATAACCCCAATTTTCTTCCGTTCTTTTTCAACAATTTACCACTTAAATCAAAATACCATATTAAGAAGATGGAAAGGATTAAAGGGATCGATGTACCTACAGCAAAAATAGCTGGAAGAACTGGTCCGTAGGGTACAGCTAGTGCGATAGGCATTAGAGTGATAAAAAACAATACAAACATTGTCGGGCAGAAGCCAAGGGTAAAACTCACGCCCATCAAAAATGCCCCTATCTTACCTTTTTTCATAAATTTATTTGGAATATTTCCTAAGGTTAGAGAACTTCTGAATTTTATTATTCCAAGCCATTAGCGTTGCATAAAGATTTTTGAAACTTGTCAAATTGGATTTTTATGGGTGAAACTACAAATAATTGAATATTCAGATATATTGTTTTATCCGGAATTTAAAAAGATTGATAAGGATATAAGAAGTAGTCCTTATCCACAATTGGTAAATTATTTCCTTTTAGTATTGGTAAAGTGGGTCAAATGTTAAATCGTCTAGGTGATCCACCTCACCTTCGTCAAATTGGCGTACAATCAATGCGAAATCTTTTTCCCAATCATATTTTCTTCGTCCTTTTGAGTGTCGGGATGGTTTCTGGAAAAGAGCACGAATAAATGCATCAAGCCCTTCATAAAGACAAGTTTCTAAAGTCCTTTTCAGCCCTAACAGGCTGCCATCGTGGCTGACTCTAAATTGAAGTAATACTTCAAGACAATATGTGATCAAGGCAATCCAGATTTGATTATAGACAGCATTTTCACTTTTTCCAAAGAAGGATTTGATCTTCAGATGTTGTTTCATCCATTTAAAAAAAGTTTCTATTTTCCAACGATATCGATATAAATCTCCGATTTCTTTGGCAGTAAGGTCAAAACAACTAGTAACGATAATAACAAGATTTCCTTCTTGATCTTTAGTTTTGATTAGGCGTAGGGTGTGCTGCATCTTCGTACCATTTTGTGCATTTCCAAGATATACCTCAGCATCTTGATAGATCAAATTTTCGGGATCGGGTGATTGTTCGCTTAGTACTTCAATTTCGGCGTTTTTCTTAAGTCTAGTAATAAATCGAACGCCTTCCAGGCAGTACTTATCGAATTGCTTGTAATCCACATATCCTCGGTCAAAAAGGTAAAGAGCATCAGGATCAATCTCGATTAGTTCATTCATTTGGGTCCGGTCAGCATGTTTTGCCGGCAATAGAACGGCTTTATCAGGGATTGTTAAATCTTTGGTCACAACGACCCGTAAATGCAGTCTAACGCCGGCCTTTGTTTTGCGAAACTTTGCCCATGGATACTGCGATATGGACATACTCATTGTCGATGAGTCAATCACATGAAGACGTCCAATATCTCGAACAATCGGAGATTGTTTCATTTGGGACTGAATCATAAAAACAAGATGGTGTAAGATCTTCTCAAACAACTTCGGAGATAGATCACACTGTTTTCTGGAAAGCTGAGATGTACTAATGCCATCCATATTCAGGTGAACCTGAAGTTCTTTCTTATCTTTCGAATGCTTGGATAGATGGGTTAAACTGTCTAATTCATTGATTTGTGCCAAGATGAGTAGCTGCAAAAATTTATATGCCGTCAGTTTCTTAACATACTTGTCGATGTCCACTACATTGATTAATTTAGTAAAAGTTTGTTCATCTAATACTTTTAGTAGTTCATTAATTGTGGTTTTTGTGTTATCCTTGTCCATGGGATTCTCCTTATATTTAGGGATTTGGACAGGACTACCAAACCTAATTATAAGGGGTTTTTTTATACCCAAGAAGACTTGTATTTACCATATTTTCAATAAAATTACAGATACCTTTCCGTAAAAATGTCTTGACAAATTTAATTTAAATAAATGCAAAGCTAATGATTCCAAGCATAAAAAATCCGATAATGATTAGTAATGGTCCAAAAGATTTTCTTACCCAGGGAAAAAGCATTGTTAACGTTGATTTGGCCTCATTCCCCACAACCCAAACGATTAGACCCAATAAGGCGAACACAACGATTTTCCCTAAGATAAAAAAGAGAACCTCCCTCCAAGCGAGCCCTTTTTGAACCGATTGATTCCCATATATCGTAATAGCACCCAAATTACCTGTAAATTGACAGGGTGCTAACGCTCCTACAAGGCCCAAAATTAAAGCAGACAGGAGAGGAATACCCTCCGTTTCTCTGAAAATGTTGATTAATGGTTGGCTAAATAAGTTACTAATCTGACTAAATATCTCGTACATAAAAGCTTCCCCCCCTTTTATTCTGAGTTTTTACAGCCTATTTACTCCCTTCTATCGTGTTAGCATCAGGAAGAAGACTGATGGCCTGACTTCCCATCTGCTTCCACGCTTCTATAAATGGATCCTTTGGCTTCGCTAGATTCTTAATACCTGTGATGGGATCATTGAAGTAGATGTATTTATTATCGTAACCTGTTATTAATACAGAATGTTCTTTATAGGTAATCTTCACTTCTCCACTAGGTGTCTTCCAAGTTTCAAAGGCATTTTCAGAGAGTGGTTGATAAGTAGTATTGATAATTACCCAAACTGGAATTTCAAGTGACAAATAAGTTTTCAATTCTTCGAAATTTCTCCCTGTAAGGTCAATAATTTGTCCGGGAAGAAATTCTTCTGCTAGCTTTTTAATAGGTTTATGATACACTCCATAACCGGGATTGCTGTATGAATACATATCACCTATGTATCCATCATTGGGGTTTCCCCAATATATCGTTCCATTTTCTTTTTTCAAGGGAGTAGTATTCTTGATAACTCTTTCCGCCAGTTCCATTTTTCCAATATCGATACCTTTATACTGGAGAAGCATTGCGAGACTAGTAACCTCACATCCTCTCGGAAGCTCCGGAAATTGTTTTACAATTGGAGCATCCAACAACACATTCTCCTTTATTTGCACAACTAAATTATTCATACCAGATGCTTTTACAGTTTCCACCTTATTATCCTGAGAAATTCTATCTAGTAGGTTCCTCACTCCTCCCTCATTTTTAATTATGGCAAATAGAAAATAACTGATCGCTGAAGCAACAATGATTAAAATCGATAATGCTATTTTTCCTACTCTTTCCCCCAAGATAAAATCTCCTTATAACTTATTTCGCAATAAAAATAACCAAGCCGAGTTACACTAGTAAACTAATAAATTCAACCTCTTAAACCAATATTTCTACTTTATTTGAACCACTCGTTTAAAAACAGGGTAAATTAAAAAACCAATTAATACTCCTGTAAAGTTTAGAATCAAATCGTCAATGTCAAGGTTTCCACGGTGGGAGAAATATTGAAGGACTTCAATTATAGAGATAAAAATAAGAGGACTAAATATAATATTCAAAACGGATAAATTATGCTTTTCTCTCCTAATCATTAAAAATAAACCAAAGGGAATGGTCAAACATACATTAGCTGCTAAATTATAAAATGAAATAAATGGGTTTACCTTGCCTGAAAAATAAAATTGAATGGTACTAAACGGTATTAAATTAAAATTCCCATAATATTGTTCAGTCGGTCGATTAAAAAGAAGCAGCCCCAGACTGGCTGAATAAACAATTAATAGTAGAAAAATAATATACAAGGATACAACCATCTTCTCGTTTCTAACAAAGCATACAATAAAGTATACAAGTAAAGTGATTCCGATCCAAATAACCAGGATAACGACTTCATGTAGATACATGAATAATTGCATCAAAAATGGCAGTGAAAGTAAAAACATACACTGTGAAAATATTAGCGAACGTAAGAATGATTTTCGTATATTCCCCACCCCATCTTATCTTCTTCATCCTTCCAAAACGAAAAGTGTATTAATATTCTTGTTAAGCCTATCAAGATAAACAAAGACAGCATGATTAGCTTTTTTAAATACATACTGTCTATCATTAGGCTTAAGGCCATCAGTCAAATTCTATCGCTCAATAAATTTAACTTTCTTTGTAAATAAATATTTAATTGTATCAGCATCAGTATCAGTAGGCAAAGAGAAATCCTCCTTATAGGATTCAGGCCCCTTCCCGGTTATAATAATGCAAGAATTTTTATCAGCATGTTCCCACGCATACTCAATAGCACTCGTCCTATCCGTTATTATACGTGCCTTTCCCTTTCCCCACTTAACGGCTAATTCGTTCAATTCTGTCTTCATTTTTTTAGCTGAAACACCGTTTAAATCGTCAAAAGTCAAAATGATCTCATCACAGTAGAATGAGGATATATCCATCATTTGTTTTCTCTTCGAAACGTCTTTGTTTCCTCTGAATCCGAAAATATGAATTATTTTTTTATTTTCCCGTCTCTTAACTGTTTCCAAGAAGTTCTCAATCCCATCCGGTGTATGTGCATAATCAACTACAAAAGATATACCCGAATGATGTTGATAAACTTCATAGCGTCCAGGAACCCCTGGGAATGTTTCGATTGCTTCACAAATTAATTTCATACCGACTCCCATTCGTCGAGCCAACAGGATGGCGGCCATTGCATTTTCTCTATTGTAGGCTCCCGGCATGGATAATTTAATGTTCCATATCTCATCTTTCCCTTTTTCTTGAATGATGAAATCGGAGTCTAGCTGTTCATTGAAAGTCAGTAACTGAAGATCATCCGTTGCCTGGTGTCCGAACGTGTAAACAGGTATCTCTCTACATCTGAGTCTTTCAATCATCTTTAAACCCCAGGGACAACGAGAATTTATGATTGCTGCTCCATTGGATCCCAAGCAATCAAACAGTTTAGATTTGGTTTCAAAATACTCGTTAAGGTCCTTATGATAATCCAAATGATCCTGAGTCAGATTCGTAAAAAGACCAAACTCAAATTCAATACCCTCAACCCGTTTTTGATCAAGACCATGTGAGGAAACCTCCATAACTACACTTTCATCATTACTTAAACTTAATAACTTGTTTAACTCCAATGAACTGGGGGTCGTTGCGGTGGAAACTAACTCCTGCCCATTTATGTAATTGGAGACTGTACTGATCAAAGAACAAGACTTTTCTGCATATTGTAATATATATTTCACCATATAGGCCGTTGTGGTCTTGCCATTAGTCCCAGTTATTCCTATCATTCTGTGCTTTTTCGCTGGAAAGTTATAAAAGCTTGCTGCTAACCTTCCTAACGCTTCCCTGGAATCAGCCACGCGAAAATATGGTATAGGCAAAGATAAAAGGTCTTCTTCTCCAACGATTGCCGAAGCTCCCTTTGAAATGGCCTCACCAATATACTTGTGTCCATTATTGGTGAATCCCCTTATTGCAATATAAATATCTCCCTTTTGAACCAAACTCGATTGAAATTGAATACTATTGATTTCAATATCAGGTTTGATTTCAGTTCCAATTAAAGGGAACATAAGCTGGTTTAGCTTCATTTACAAACACCGACCTCCTAATTCAGTTAATTCTAAGTTGACTTGATAGATTACGTTTCTATATTATCGACCCCATTGAGATTTACTTTCTACCAATTCAGAAAGATATATCTTTGGTTCGTTCTGCTAAAGTCAGTTCCCTTAACTTCCTAAAACGCTTTTAAGCACATAAGACCATTTTTACCCTGGTCGTAATCACCCTAAACTGCATAAATTCTGCAATTTTTCTATCTTTCAGGTTCATTTTTTCACACATTCAACTGTGCCTTTTATGAAGACATAAATAAAGATAAGAAGAAAGAGTTAGTCATTATCTTGACTAAGGGTTATGGTACAGGTGCCTTAATAGAAGAAGCTTATGTTTATAGAAAATGAGGATGTTATAGGGGTTGAAATAACATAAATAAACCTAAACCCCTTCTTACTTCTTTGAAAGCCAATTATTCAATAACAATTTTTTCTCAAACATAATCACAAAAGCAATACTTTCTTCTAACTCTTTTGGCTAGATACTAGGTAAAATATTTAATAAATACGGACCAATAATAAAGGTAACTAAATACTTTAGTTACCTTTAATTCTTTAGTGTTAGTATCAGATCCACTTTAACAATTAATCACACATGTATAGTAGAATAAAAATGTCGAGATATTGTGCAAAAAATACTTTTTTTTCAAGAATGTCTAAATTTCTATTTTCATTTGTCAAAATAATTACCCACTAGTTGTAATTGAATTAAATAGTATTCAACATTACCGGACTATACGAAATAAACTCTTTGGTGAATATGAAGGCGCTAGAAGGATCCGAAATATAAATAAACGGCAACATTTTTTGAAAAAACGGCTTGGCCGTAGTAGATAAATTGAATTCGTGGAGGATCAGAATAAAGCGTACAGAATATATCGTTTAAAAAAGTTTGAGGATGTGGGTTTACACCATGATAGTAATCTAATTGCAGTTTTAATAATAGTTCTTTATTTGGTGTTTGTTTCTTTTTGACGTATTGGGGATTTAAACGTGTTTTAAAAGGGCTTAAACAGTATTTTTATAAATTAAAGATTACATTGAATGGAGAAATAGAATGATATATTTCAGTACAAAAAGGCTATTTCTTATATTTTTTATAATTGGAATCGCAGCATTGCTATTATACATAAATACTATCGTTAATCCGAGTTACAACAATGACACTTATTCTCTCTTTGTTTCTATCGTCTGCTTGTCTATAGCAACCTACACCCTAACCGGTTTATTGGGCATTAATCGCAGAATCAAACAATTAGAAGATAAGAAATGGCAAGAGGAGTTTAGAGAAGATAACAAAGAAGAAATTGAAAGTATAGCCCGGCAAATTCGCTTTTCTGAAAAAAAAAAGTTAAACCTTCCCAGGAAGAAACAGAACTGCAAAAATTTGATCAGAGCATGAAAGCAGCTGAAGCCAATTGGAAAGGCAAAAGTAAGAATGAACGTAACCCATTTGAACTTTATATGGCTAAGGAACATACTCTTAAAGTGTACAAAAAGATCGCAAATATATGCGGATTAACCCCCGAATTTTGGACAATAACTCTCTTATTCTTTCATTTCCTCAGTTTTTTATTTTATAGATTTCTTTCATTATTCTTCAAAAAGGCCATGTTGCTTGACATGGAGCCTCTGCGGGCATGATTCTCCTGCCAAGAAGCCAGCTGTTTTACAACATTGGCATCGCCGAACGAGGCTATCATGCCCGCCACTCCAAATCAAGCTGATGCTTTGAATGAATACATCCATTACACCCGAACCTCCTTGATCACCAATGAATCTTGTTTTTGATAGAATTCCTTTGGTGACAAATCTAGTATACTAGAATGCATACGTCTCTCGTTGTAGAACTCCATAAAATTCATGACTTCTTGATATGCTTCTGTGTAGGTTTCAAACTGCCATCTGGATAGGCAATCGTCCTCAAAAATGCGATGGAAAGACTCAATATGAGCATTCATATTTGGTGTTCTTGGTGGAATTCTTTCGTGCTCAATTTTGGAATCTTCACAAAACTTTTCAAAAGTATGGGAAATAAACTGCGGTCCATTGTCTGTTCGGATTACAGGTTTTTCCAATTCGTCATATTGTTGGCGTTTTAATAATGCCCTTTTCAGTGTCTGTTTGACATCATCTCCAGTGCAGCTTAATCCCATATGATAGGTAATGATGCCCCTGTCATAAACATCGATGATGGACATGACAAAGAAAAAGCGATCCTCACCTTCGATAAAGCCATATTTAATGTCAGCTTCCCATAGCTGATTAGATCTTGTAATAATGCGATTTCTTGCTAGTTTCCTAGGGTATGAGACTTTCTTTTGGCGCTGTGGGCGTAAGATGCCCAATTCTTTACAAATCCGGTATACTTTTTTCTTGTTAATTTTAAGTTTGTATTTTCGCCTTAAGACCTTAGTGAGTTTGCGATAACCATAGTTATAGCAATCACCGGCAATCTCTTCTAGTAGAAATTCTTTAATCTGTTCGTCTGATATCTTTTGACCGTCCTCTTGGATCGAATAACCTGGTGCTGGACGTCCCTCACTTACTTTTTTCTCCTCAACACGATAATTCTTTTGATAATAGTATGTGGATCGAGGAATACCTATGATTTTAAGCACCTTTGAAATCGAGTAGCCTTTTTGAATCCATTTGTTAGCTACTTCATGCTTTTCAGCAAGTGAGGGTTTTTCTTTTTTATAAGATCCCTCAGGATCGCTATTTCAAGGTCTTTTTCACCTAATAACATTTTAAGTTTTTCATTTTCTTTGGATAATTCTTTGGAGTCTATATCTGGCAGCACAGCCACATCTACTTCACCAAATTTACCATCTTTGTATTCACGAACCCAGCGACTAACCATATTGGGATTCAGATCATACCGGCGAGCTACAAGGGTATTCTTCCCTGTGTCTTGGGCTTCCTTGATGACTTGTAATTTAAATTCTTTAGAATGTTTTATTCGTTTCATGATGTCAGCCTCCTTGGTACATTAAGCAGTATAATAAATATTACTCTTATTGTCCAAGTTCATTTTGGGGCTTATGAGTATGGTCAATCTTTGTTTTGGGATATACCGCTTTTTACATACTTAATCTATCGATTACTGATATCCCCTTCTTAGTGTTTTATCTTATGGTGTTGGTTGTCTTTATTGCTCTATCTATTATTGGTTTAAAGAAATCTAGACAGTTACAAGAGTTACGACAAGAACTATATCCAAAAGTGTTAAATGACCTTATTAAGATAGTTGAAGAGTAGAATTGAAAAAAGCGGATATCTCATTATGGTGAGTACATCCGCTTTTACTTTTTTATTAGAAATTCTCCTTAACTAACCTCAAAGGATTGCTGAAGTTAAATGGTCTAACGTTTCCCTTCCCTCTTCCGAATCAAGGAAAAATACTTTCAAATCATCTAAGGTAAAAAAAGTGGTCTCTACTTTAGATTCATAGTTTGGAACATCTATTATAGGTCACTAGTGTTGCACTAATTTAATTTCAATATTAAAAAGACTCAAAATCTTCACTAATTTTATTTTGTGCAAAGAAAAAGTCCTTTATAATGGATAAGTCAGGTGGTAACCCGTCCAAATCCACTAAAAAGGACACACGCATGGACAAGATTACACGAAAAACTTCATTTGGGCAATGGTTTTCAGCCATGAATCTTCAATTAATTGAAGATCAGGTGAAAATCAAGAAATTAGACTATTATACAAAAAAGTTAAGGACAGAGTCCTTCCTGAAACTGCTGCTCTTTGCGCAGCTAGTTGAAGTCGAGAGCCTGCACGCTCTTGGTGATTGTCTTTTTGACGAACAGCTTCAAAAGGGAATTGAACTAGATTCGATCAGTATTTCTCAGTTATCTCGACGGTTAAACAGCTTAAATCCAGATCTGTTTCAACTTCTTTTCCTCGATTTAGTGGGGCGGATTCACGCCAAAACCCACTATACAAAACTGGTTATGCCTTTGAAAATCATTGATTCGAGTACATTGCCACTTAATTTGACGAATCATCGGTGGGCAAAATTTCGGAAAACTAAAGCAGGCGTAAAGTTACATCTTCGTCTTGTCTTCATGGAAAAGGGATCTTCCTATCCGGAAAAAGCCGTCATCACCAAAGCCAGTGAACATGACCGAGGTCAGTTGGAGGTTCTGGTCGATGACAAAGAATGCATGTATGTGTTTGACAGAGGATATCTGGACTACGAGCGCTTTGACCGTATGACGGATGATGGATACTTTTTTCTCTCTAGACTACGCAAAAACGCTGTGATCCGAGAAGTCAGTGATTTTCCATTACCTGATGATTCATCTGTTTTGTCTGATCAAATGGTGTTGCTCGGAAGCACACAAAACCGTACAGAGAATTACTTCCGTCTTCTAAAAGTGGCTGATTCAAAAGGGAATCTGCTTCACCTCATCACAAACCGTTTTGATTTGAGCGCAGAAGAAATTTCAGAGATGTACAAGGCCCGCTGGGCCATTGAACTTTTTTTCAAATGGATCAAGCAGCACTTAAACATCAAAAAGTTCTACGGCCAAAGCGAGTGGGCGATACAGAATCAGGTGTTCATCGCGTTAATCGTCTATTGTCTCAATGTTCTCGCGCAGATCGAGACGGACAGCAAGAGGAAAATTCTGCAGATTAGCCGATATTTAAAGGCAGCATTGTGGAAGCCGGCTACGATCTGGATTCGAAAAATAGAAGGAAAGGCTGTTCCTTAATCAGCCAAACTGTCGGTGTCACCTCAGTCTAATTGTAAAATAATTTCCAAATGGATAGAGCCACCTTTGTATGGGTATTTCCTTTTTTGGCTCCAAATAAGGAAAATAATTAAACTGAAAATTTAAATATTATTCATGCAACACTAGTGATTATAGGTAAATGAAAAATAACAAATGAACCCTCTTTTCCGCTAGCATAAATCTGATAGTGGTGATCTTTTCCCTTTTGTATGGGAATTTCACTGTACGTACACTTTACTACGTTTAATAATAAATAAGGATATATACTACAGTATTCTTTAAAGGCTTTTTGAAGTTCAACTGGTAATTCATCTATTGAAACTTGCTTCCCCATATTAATCCCCTCACTCTACCAATATATAACAGCATTATTGACTTTTTTCCCTTTATGTAAACAATGCTAGGAATATATCGGCTAATTGAGGTTCAATTTTGATAAAAGAATCTTTGCTATTTGTTTTATGGGCGTGTACTTAGAGTTAACCATCTGACCTACAGAGTTAGGAACAGGCTATGGCCCGTTTATTCTTCCAATTTAATTATCTCAGGACCATTGGGGTTAACAAAGGGAATTAGAAGGGTTTATAAGGTGTTCATAAAGCAATTGATAAGTAATTTATAATTTTAGTATGATTGTGTTATAATGGTTATAATAAAAAAACATCAAAGTTGCTGGTAACACCTCTGATGTAAATACAATGAATTTGCCTTTCGGGGCAATCGGCTCAGGTATCATTGAGATAGACCTTCCTTTGAATTTCTCAGGTTCGAAAAGGAAGGTCTATTTGTCTTTTTTCACAAGTGTCACAATTGCTACGACTACTCCGACAAATGTTAAAGTAAACATACCAAAGGTTAATTGCCAAGGTTAATGCGTCTTGTATGGACACCATCTACTCACCCCCTTTCTCTTGTGGGGTGAGCCGACCTTCCCTCGAAAGCCTATTCAATTGTATTTCCTTCATTATAACATAGAATTTTTGAAGCGGTGTGTGGGCTAAATGCCCATTAATTATCCTGTTTGGTTAGAAAATATCTGGAATAGAAAAGGAATAAATTTTTCTTTCATTCCTTTACACGTTTCACTTCAATATGAGTGGTTCTTTTAAAATTTTTGATACATGGCCAACAAACTCCCTAATGGGGTACTCAATATGCTTTTCAGGTTGAGTAAATGTATAACCTCTTTCCTTTAATAACTTAATTAAATCTGTAATTCCAATGGCACCCATTACTTATATTTCCTAGTTCGCTTAATATAGTCTCTTTCCAGGCTCTAGTACCACCTAAAATATAGGTTTCACCAGTAATTGAGTGATTAACAATACGTTCTATCAGCTCTCTTTCCTTTTTCCGTTTTCTTTTGTAATCTGTCGATTCTTCGACATTTACAGGAAGCAAGTTCAAATAAGCAGCTAAATTCCAAATACCTTCAGGTGTTGGGGAAACATCTTGGTGATTTCTATTTGGATTTCCCCATTTTGCAATTACCCTTTTTTCAGTCTCTTCATATGTCTCATTAAAAATAGACCCTCTCTCATTAGAGTACTCAATCGGATGATCATCTATTGAAGCTTCAGAGGTGTTTTTCTTTTGTTGCTGCTCTAACTGTTTCTTTAAAATCCGTTCTTGCTCCTCCTTGAACTTAATTTCATCAAGTTCTTTGAAAAGCTTTTCCGTTGTATCCATTCGTTCAAGGTTCTCATTCTCCCCGAAAAGGTTAAACTCCATGTGTTCAGGATCAATAGAGAGGGCATTTTCTAATGAAATATAAATAGGTTCTGCTAAAAGTCGGGCATTATTACTATCTAATAATAGATAACGTAAGATGGTAGCCTCTCTCTTTGTTGGATTAATGTAAGTGATACTTTTAGGAAAATAATGCAATACCGTGTCACCGACTAAGACTTTTATGAGTTCTGGAGGAAGAGCCTTAATATAGTCTTGCCAATCCAAATCTTCTGAGGTAATTACACTTGAATCAATTTCCGTTTGAACAAAAGTCGTATAAGGAAGGCCAGATTTATACGCTAACCATTCATCATCTATGAAGAAATGTGCTTTGAAATTATTCTGCTCGTAAATTTCTTTACGCTTTTCTACATTTTTTGAATACGCTGTATTGGTTCTAATACCAGTTAAATAGTCAATAGCCCATACATCGCCATTTGGATGCTTTATGATGAAATCGGGAACTATAGATAAAATCGTTCGATATAGATATCCGGGTTCTACCGTTAATCCAAGGGGTTTAGATTGCCCCTCTAAAATGGTACGGATGATAGTTTTGCCCAGTATATGTTTTCTTGGTTCTTCATAAGTGCTAATTTTCTTTTCATATTTTTTATAGTTTTCACTATAAGAACATTCGGATTTATCCCAATGACGAAAATAAAAATTTCGATCAAATGGTAAAACCATTTCAACTGGTGAATCACAACAAAGACAGTGAAATGCTTTCTTCTTTGCAAAAGAACGGTAATCCGCCTCAAGTTTAGCCTTAACGTCTACCCTTTTAAATCCCTGTTCTTCTAATCTAATCCTTATTTCCTCAATGTTTACTAATCCATAATGAAGGATTGCAGCATTCACTTCTCCACCACCTGTACAAAGTATTATCTCTATCCATTATAACTAAAATAGACTATAGCGATAGTTATTAGCCAAACATATAACATACTATATGTTACCTATATTAATAACATATTAGATTAGGAACTTATTCTAGTAGCTCTATGGCACGATCCTGGATTATTTTAGTCAATGCCCCTCCATAATTGACCTTTAACCGATAATAAACGGATATGTACATATGAGCTAGATACTCCTCTTCAACCATCTGTTTGTCAAAGCGGATTAAATTACCAATTCTAACCTTATTTATCCCTTGTGTTTCAATCCTTCTATAGAAGTTCACTTTATATTTTAATCCCCATTCACTGACAAGATCACGCTGACTTTTCAAGGATAAAGGGAAACTATCTATGGGAATAACACGAGTATTGTTTTCGAAATCTTTCCAGATAAAACTATCCATCACCCGTTGCATGTGGTTTCGGAATGAGACCGGTTGTGCTTTCTTTGCGTGATTAAGTGTAAGCAGCTTCTCTTTTATTTCAAGGACTGCAGCGGGATCAAAATCCTTTTCATAAAATCTTTTATATGTAATTACCTTTTCTGCTTTGTTGCAAATATACTGTTCAAACTCAAAACGGTTAAACAAGATTCGTTTATTAAACAAGGGAATCATAGTTTCATCGATAATATGGTTAGTAGCATATCTCATCAGCATAAGTTTACTAACTTCTGTTATTCGAATGTGTGGAACCTCTGGAACTATTTTTTTAATTACATACTGGTAGGAGCAACGGAGATAACTGGATACTTCCTCAACAGCTAAAGAATACCCTTTTTCAATTAACTCTATATAAGCCCGACTAATCTCAATTTGTTTTCTTCCCTCTCCTTCGAACCTGATAAGATAGGGTTCATCATATTTAAGAACCCTCTTCTTGTCTATATCCATTATCCAATAGCTGTAAAATATTATAAAATAAGGGTAGACTTTTATATAATCGCAGATAAAATATGGGAGATAGAATGTTAGAGGTTCTATTCATTTAAGATTAGGTTTATTAGAGTGTCCTTAAGGTGTAAAATACTCCTCTAAAAAGTTAAATGATACCGAATTACTATTAATTCACTGGCATGCCCCTCCTTACAATAGTTCTTCCATAGTATGGTACCGTGGTCGGCTTAATCTAGAAGTTGAGGATGTAGGTAGAAGAGGACTGATTGAGAGGTACATCACTACAGAGGATTTGGTCTTTAATTAAACTAGAATTGTTAATAGGAAAGGATTGTTGGCACTATGCTTTGGACACCACTATCTATTAGTCATTTAAAGTCAGCTAAACTTTTTTCTAAATTAAGTAGAAAGCTAGAGGATAATTACGATGGTAATTCATTTCCAGGCAAATCATACCAAAATTTCTCTTATGTAACTGGATGTATTTTTGCCTCAGTCGCTTTTCTATAATCAAATATCAATGAATTATTAGCTGAAGCTATTGATGGAGATACTGCAACATTACGGCAAGCGCTAACTATTGAAGAAGTTGATGAGATTAAAATATTAGCGAGAAAGATTAAAAGAGGAAATCTCAAACCACCAGAAAAGATGTCTCTAATATCAGCAAAATATATGGAATTTCTAAATGTGCTTGGTAAGGAGAAGATAGACCACCAACTATTCGAGGATATTAGGTTATTAATACAACTAAGGAATAGGTTAGTTCATTACAAACCGGAATGGGTTACCTCTGAAGATCCAGGTTCTATATACGATGTGGAAAAGGAATTAAGAGGAAAATTTGATGAGAGTAAACTATATTTAGGTACTGGTAACCCTTTTTATCCCGATAAATGTCTTGGTAGTGGGTGTGCAGAATGGTCTTATCAAACTGCTAAGGCTTTCGTTGATCAGTTTTATAATAAATTAGGTATTCGTCCGCTTTATTAAAATCAACCATTAAGTAAAAAAAGCTCCTTTTACTGCAAATTCACAGTGAAAGGAGCTTTTCTTATTATTTTGTTGGTTTAAATGGTGAGAAGAAGCTATATACCTTTGAAATTAATCCAATATTTTCAGTGTGATTAGATTCTAACGATTCAATCTCTTCTAGAATTACTTTCCGTTGAGTATTAATCTTTTCAACTTCAAGTCTTTCAGTAAGATTTAACTCGGTATCTTTTCGTTTTCTTTCTGCTTCTAACTCATAAGCCCCAAAATGAACTTGGACAATAAGAGTAATATTTATTATACTGCTTAATGTACCAAGGAGGCTGACATCATGAAACGAATAAAACATTCTAAAGAATTTAAATTACAAGTCATCAAGGAAGCCCAAGACACAGGGAAGAATACCCTTGTAGCTCGCCGGTATGATCTGAATCCCAATATGGTTAGTCGCTGGGTTCGTGAATACAAAGATGGTAAATTTGGTGAAGTAGATGTGGCTGTGCTGCCAGATATAGACTCCAAAGAATTATCCAAAGAAAATGAAAAACTTAAAATGTTATTAGGTGAAAAAGACCTTGAAATAGCGATCCTGAGGGATCTTATAAAAAAGAAAAACCCTCACTTGCTGAAAAGCATGAAGTAGCTAACAAATGGATTCAAAAAGGCTACTCGATTTCAAAGGTGCTTAAAATCATAGGTATTCCTCGATCCACATACTACTATCAAAAGAATTATCGTGTTGAGGAGAAAAAAGTAAGTGAGGGACGTCCAGCACCAGGTTATTCGATCCAAGAGGACGGTCAAAAGATATCAGACGAACAGATTAAAGAATTTCTACTAGAAGAGATTGCCGGTGATTGCTATAACTATGGTTATCGCAAACTCACTAAGGTCTTAAGGCGAAAATACAAACTTAAAATTAACAAGAAAAAAGTATACCGGATTTGTAAAGAATTGGGCATCTTACGCCCACAGCGCCAAAAGAAAGTCTCATACCCTAGGAAACTAGCAAGAAATCGCATTATTACAAGATCTAATCAGCTATGGGAAGCTGACATTAAATATGGCTTTATCGAAGGTGAGGATCGCTTTTTCTTTGTCATGTCCATCATCGATGTTTATGACAGGGGCATCATTACCTATCATATGGGATTAAGCTGCACTGGAGATGATGTCAAACAGACACTGAAAAGGGCATTATTAAAACGCCAACAATATGATGAATTGGAAAAACCTGTAATCCGAACAGACAATGGACCGCAGTTTATTTCCCATACTTTTGAAAAGTTTTGTGAAGATTCCAAAATTGAGCACGAAAGAATTCCACCAAGAACACCAAATATGAATGCTCATATTGAGTCTTTCCATCGCATTTTTGAGGACGATTGCCTATCCAGATGGCAGTTTGAAACCTACACAGAAGCATATCAAGAAGTCATGAATTTTATGGAGTTCTACAACGAGAGACGTATGCATTCTAGTATACTAGATTTGTCACCAAAGGAATTCTATCAAAAACAAGATTCATTGGTGATCAAGGAGGTTCGGGTGTAATGGATGTATTCATTCAAAGCATCAGCTTGATTTGGAGTGGCGGGCATGATAGCCTCGTTCGGCGATGCCAATGTTGTAAAACAGCTGGCTTCTTGGCAGGAGAATCATGCCCGCAGAGGCTCCATGTCAAGCAACATGGCCTTTTTGAAGAATAATGAAAGAAATCTATAAAATAAAAAACTGAGGAAATGAAAGAATAAGAGAGTTATTGTCCAAAATTCGGGGGTTAATCCGCTAAAAGTTTAATTTCATACTGAATTTGGGTTTGTTTAACTGGGTCAGTATTATTTTTCCCTTTTTCTTGCCAATATTTAATCTTTTTATCAATCTCATTGTTAGCTTCTTTAATCTTGCTGTTAGTACTTGTATTTAAACTTGATTCTTTGGTATCTAACTCTTTTAATACCGTTTTATTTGCTTTTATCTTATTTTCAGTATTAGTGGCTAATGTCTTAGAATAAGAATTTTTGTAGTTATTGAAATTAATAAATGCGTCCTTTAAAGTTGGAGTTGCTGCACCCACAGCCGTCGGCAATAGGGTAGCTCCTGCGATAACCCCAGTCATAATTAACTTTTTTGTTTTTTTCATTCTCGTTCTCTCCTTGGTTCCTATTGAATTAACAGGATTTTATGGTTTCCATAACAATCGGTTAAGATTAGGCTACCAATAATAAAATTCCGATATTGCGTATTTTCACAATAACGAAAAAATTTATTGCCTTTTTTGGGATAATTACCCATATTTCTCATAGCCGTTTCTAGTAAGAACTGGTAATCTATGATTACATTTATCTCTTTGTTTCAAGGAAGTGTTAGCCTATGGAAAGAATCGCTATTCAGGAATTAAGCGCATATTGGAAAAAGCAGTATTTGCAACAAAAAGACTTATCCAGCTTTCAAGCGGAGGATAACGATTTTAAAGAGATTTCTATACGGACCCGTGAAAAATTCAATTTAAATTACTTTCCTCAACCCTTCTATGGTTACTTTGAGGAAGATATGAAAAATGATGTATTAGTGCCTTTAATCAATCCTGGTTCATTGAACGCTTCGGATGTGTTAAAACAATTCCCCTCTGATTCTGAGATAGAGTCTAGAAAGCAATGGAATTTGAATATCGTTGAGCGTCACTGTACCAACATCTGGACAAAGGAAGTGTTTCATCAGAAAGAACGGGAATACGACCGTGTATTTGGAGGAAAGAACAAACATTGGAGAGGTAGAAAATTAATAGAAGTTCGCCAATTACTTGGTGAAGACATTGGATTTTTACATACTATTGAGTTTTTCCCTTTTCATTCAGACTCATGGAAGGTATCAAAAAAAGACCGGGAGACCTTATACAACTTACCAAGTACTATACATGCTATCAGAGTACTTGAAGAAATAGCTTCCACAAGAGCGGTACGACATATATTAGGAATCGGACTACCGTGGATAGATATATTAAGTCACTATTCTAACCTTTTCGTTCTTGAAGATTGCAAAACGCTAAAAGGTCCTAAAGGGAAAGTGGGACAAAGATTCTATAAGTTTAAACCTGTTCGGAATTCTGAAGGATTACCTCTCGTGATCTACTCTACTTCATCCATGAATTTACCGACCAATCAAGAAGGTGTGGATATTATTCTTGAATTCCTTGAGCATAATCGGATATTCGTCTAACAAAGGAGAAACAATGAAATGGATAAGAAAAAGCTATCTAAAATCTCAACCATTTATATGTTTGCTGTCTTTGGAGCTTTTTTGATATACAGCTATATAAAGGATTGGTCCATAGTTGTAAGTGAAGATAAATATGAACTATTAGGTTTTGCAGGGTTAGCATACATTGGTACCATTCTGTCTGGGATTGACCTAGCAGCCGTAAAGGATAAAGAGAAAAAAGTGAGCAAGAAATCGGTCATTCAAGGAGTCAAATTAGCATTGGTTTTTATTGTTATTACTCTTCTAGCCAAGTTATATTAAGAAATATATAAAGGATAGGTGTATTCTTTGCAATTAAGACAATTTACTTTTAAATTTTTGATAAAATTTCTTATATTCTTTCTAATTGGGATTATTACAAATGCTATGTTTAAATCCTCATTTAACCTACTAACTGCCTTTTCGGTGGCTTTAGGATTATCGTTCGGAGTTTCAGGAGGTTTTGGATTGATATTCCGCAGAAAAAATAAATTGAGTATTAAATAATTTTTTATTTCTGTTGTAATACTTGAAATTCAGGCATAAGATATGAGAACAAATGTTCTTATTAGAAAGGTTGATTTTATGCTTAGGGATCGTGGATTGATGAAGTATAGACCTGTAGCATTCATGCCTGAACAAATAGCCAGTATTAAGCAGATGTACAAAGAGCAAGACGATGTGAAGATGCCAGAATTGGATGAACAACATCTTGAAAAGTTGGACCAGACCATATGTAACTGCATGGAGTTCAACTTGGAGGCAACCGTAACATTCTACAAAAAGGCTCGATATGAGATAACAAAAGGTACGATCCATTACATGAATGAATATAGCAAGTACATACGTGTAGTGGATTCCTTTGACCAATGGACACAGATTGAACTAAAAAACATTATTGATATTCGAATTAATTGAAGCATACATGCAATAATCTAAACGGTTTGTCATATACTTAATGTACAGCTATGAATTGCAACTAGACTAAAGTAAGCACCCTCTATTTAAAAGGGTGCTTATATTTATGTTATCGTAATCTATACAAATTGGTCTGAAACTGAAATTACTTAAGGTGAGTCAATATAGATTTTTGCAATTTCAATGTGTTACCTTCCTTCTTAATCATCTCAATGAAATTAAGAAACACAATAGCAATGACTTCTTCGACGGTTACACTTTCCCCAGAACTCATAAAGGGTTGTAAATCGTGTAATAACACTTCCGCTCTTAGTAGCTCGGATTTTTTCATCCGAATCGTAATATAGGCCATTTTTGCGTCCTCAGAAGGTGTTTCCTCTATTTCTTCTTCTTCCACCGTTTCAAATTCAAATACGTATTTAGAAATAGGTTTCATGATCCGTTTCTCTTGAACCCTCTTACGAAAGTAATTCTGTTTACCCACCAAGATAAATTTGGCTATTTGCTCATTCTTAGCTCCCATTTTAATTTGTCTTAGAAAATCTTCGTATAAGAGATAAATCAAATGAGAAGCATCAAAGTGGAAGGGAACCTCTGATTCAAAATTATCCCGAAGATCATCACAGAAGACTTCTCCTCTTAAATATTCATAGTAAGGTACCTTCACTTCGATAGTTGGTCTATTATTAAAGAAATAGCTAAAAAATCCTCTTTCTTCCGTATTACCCGATAACCTCTCCTGTAACACATTTAAGTTACTGTAGGATTTTTTCAATCGTTCCCCCTCCTTCTAACCACTTCATTATTGAAAGCATGACCTGATAAACAACCTTACGTTCTGAAAGATTTTTACGAATAGCCAGACCATGAGGACCTCCAATTTCTATATACTCCGTTTCAAGAAGGTTCGTGTGCATATAGACTTTGGTATCTTTGTAATCGTGCTGCCAGGATAGAATATGCTCATTACGAAGTCCAAATCGTAACAATTGCGTATTAAATTTCGTCTGACTAAGAGGCTCTTTTCTTTGAGACTTATATATTCTTGCTGCTTCCGCACGGTAGCTTTTAAGTTTCATTTGAATCACTGGAGAAACAGGGAATTTTATTGAGTGACACTTATCTGATCTTATCGCCCTTTTTGAAGGTGTTCTTTTTGACTGACTTGGTGTAGGAGGTTTCTTCTCATTTGCTATCTCGATATTATTGAACAGTGGATTAATGTAGTCCATCCTCTCCCCCACCTCTCACTATTTTAGTAGGTAACTTTCGGTCATTTTTCCACTTTTCCACTCTTTACTAGATATATATGGATGAAGGGACAAGGTTTAGAACTATTTTTGTATATTTCTAGCCATATCTGTTCATAATGGGACTAACTAAGAGGGAATTCTATTGGAGGGTGTAAGATGAGTAAGAAACAGAGGGAAAAGGAAATAAAGGCTCTAAAAGAATTGGAGAAACGAAGAAAGAAAGCAGGATTTAAAATTATTGCTGTTAAAGTGAAATGATCCTTACTTGGTGTAAGGATCATTTTTTGGTTATTTGAAACTTAATTTCTAGGACCTCTTTAGAGTTCGTACGGATAAAGAATCTCCTATCCTTTTGCAAACGTTTCAAATAGAAAAGGAAAAGTTAAAATGCTGAGAGAGTTATTACTGATTTAAGGCTTTACTGAGATTAAAGTTTGACTCCCCTACCTTATATTGATTTTAATATAAGACAAATTTTTTTATTAGAAAATTCCAGTTCCATTTTTAATTTTCAACTTACTTTGTATAACTTAAATAAATAAGAGTATAAATTTAAGGTATTTATAATATAAGTACAGAATAAGATATAAAAAAACAATATTTAAAAATATAGAGAACTAATTAGGGTGCTTGGAGCCTTGATGTTACTGATTTTCACGGTACTTTATGCCAATAAAGAATCGGATAATTCATTTGTAAACATCTTTATCAGCAAAATAACCACTTTTAAACAGGTACATTACCAATTTACTAACTTAGTAAGAAATAGTGAAACAGAATATACACTTATCCACATGTGGATAACCGAATAGTGATTTTTAGAAAAAACCACCTGAAACAGATTAAGTTTCAGGTGGTTTGATTTTTGTCTGAATGAACCTGGATTTTGTAAAGAAAGGAAGGGTTTAACTACACGAGAAATAGCCCTGTTAATCTACATTTTTTTAACAGAGCTAATTTATTTCATTTTTTGTATAAAATTTGGATACTTACGATTTGCATTTGCATAGTGGAAGATTGCTTCCTCTACTACTTCACCATAAGGATTAGGGTTGTTTACATAGTGTCCAAACGAAGAAATCAAGCTGCTACGTATAAATGCTCCAATAGACCGCACTTGATTTTCGGGGTCATTCTCCTTCTTATCTTTATAGAAATCAATGAATTGTCCGAAGGCAGAATTAAATACATCAAATATAACTTTATTCCTTCTAGGAATTGATTCATTATAGTATTTCATTACATCGATCACTTCTTGTTTTACAGACCCAAGAATGTCTCTAATATCCTTTTGAGTATGTTTAATACCTTCTTCCACAAGCTTGAATGATACTTCTTTTCTTACGGCGGCTTCTACTTGTTGTGTATCGTATGTATCTTCTAATTCAGCAATTAGAGACGGATTAATCGTGACTTTGAACTTTTCGATAAATACTTGTACGGGGTTATTTTGCTTTCGAACAGTTAAGCGGTCTTTTCGTGGTCTTCGTTCTGCTACTCCTACTGGTTCAAAAGTAAATAAACCTTCAATAATTTCAGCCCATTGTCTAATTTTAAGGGCAGTTTTTTTCATTTTTTGCTTTAGGTAACCCATTCTACGAGTTAACCCTTCTTCTGCTTTCTTCCCCTTTAGATTGACTAATCGAGTAAAAGCATTAAAGAGATCAAGGAGCATAATGATTCCTGCAGCATCTCTTGAAGATACCAATCTCTTTAAAGCGGAGCCTTCCGTAATTTTATAAGGAATACGGAAGTAATTTAACCCTTCTTCTCTTCCTGAGTGTATATTAAATTCTGGAGTGTTCCATGTTGAATAACCGATAATTTCATAGTATGGTTGATTCTTAACGATCACCTCTTGTATGAAACCACGTTGAAACAGGGCCTCCATCCCCCCATATAATGTAGAGGAAGGAATCCCTGTCATTTTCGTGAATTTAGTTAGAGAAAATGAGTTAGCGTGTACTCGTCCTAAATCGTCACACTCTAAATGAAATAAAACATAAGTACACACAGCTGAAGCTGGGAGAGGATAACAATCATGCTCTACTTTCAGTTTTGTTAGTCCATCTTGAAAGAACTTTTTCCCGTTAATGGTTTTAATCGTAGTCATTGTATCCCCTCCCTTTGGTAAGATTGCTATAATTTCGACATATTGGTAACAAATACTAGTTGTATTCTAACAAACCGAATGATTCATAAAGGAAAACCTTTATATTGATATACCATTAGAAGTACTGATACGAATGGGTTTAGTAAAATTTTCAATTTTTTTAACTTCCTCCAAGTTGTCCTATGTGATTCATAACGAAAATCAAAAAGAGTAAAGATAATGTTGATTTATAGGGAAATATGGGAGATTGGCGATTTTTTATATCCTCTAAGTTGTCCCAAGTGATTCATATTACATCCTCTAAGTTGTCCTTTTTTTAAAAATGATTCATAAGGAAATATAGATAAAATGGTTATGAATCACTTTAGATAACGGAAAAAGCCTTGAAATATAAGGGATTAAGTGGGTTAATGAATGAATGTTACTAGGTAATATCCTCTAAGTTGTCCTTTTTTATAAAGTGATTCATAATGAAAAAACAGAAAAAGTTTATGAATCACCTGAAAAGTTAGAGAAACCTTGATATATAAGGGTTTCACTTTTAGAAATACCATTATCACTAGTAGTTATATCCTCTAAGTTGTCCTTTTTTCAAAAGTGATTCATAAGAGAAATCCTCTTACTTATGAATCACTCTTCTATATAATAAAAACGCTATATATCAGTGTTTTTAGTGAGGATGTAATTGTTATATCCTCTAAGTTGTCCTATTTCAAAAAGTGATTCATAAGGAAATGAAGCTGATGAATATCCCTATTCAAAAGCGATTACACATCGCTACAAGCATGATAGAATAAGAGAAATAGCTTGTTTGAGGTGAAAAAAACGTATGGCAATCCGATCAAACAATAAAGTTCTAATCGAAGATATTTTGTCCGAGGAATTTATTTTAGATAAAAATTACGTATTTAATTATAGAATTCAAGAAGCGATCGCGAGAGATAACTTTCAAGAGTCGGAAGTATATCCCTATCCACAGTCCAAAATAGAAAACCCCGAAGAGGGAATGGTTAGTCTCGTTGAAAAGCGGAAACTTACTCCTTTTATCAAAAAAGAAGAGAGTAAAAGTATTGAATGGAATTTATTAATGAGTAAGACCATTATGGACCTTGATGAATACACTGGGGACGTTTTCGATGTCGTGCGTGTATTATGGACAGAGCAGAAGCAAAAAGATAGCTCAGGAATGATTTCCCTGACGGTTGATGATATCTTGCAGTTCAGACAAGAATCTCCTCATAAACACCTTGCAGATGGTACACCGGTTTATCATAAACAAAAAAGAATTAAAGCGATGCAAGAGTTAACAAAGCTTTTTAGCCTGACTTTAAGTTTAGGTAGGAAAGTTGAGGATGTAGAGGTAGATCCAAAAACAGGTGTTGTCCTAAACATCTCTGAAACAGAGGAAGTCAAAAGTCTTTTCTATATCGGGGATTACAAAATGTACTACGAAAATGATGAGCCATTAGGCTTCGAACAGGTATATGTACGACCAGGTAATATTCTTATGGAGAATCTTTTGTTAGAGGAAGAAGAAGATAAAAGCAACATGCGGTTAATGTCGCAGCAGGCACTTAAATACCACTTTAAGCACCAGGTATATCATAAAAGGCTAACTAGATATTTAAACTTAGCTTGGGACTTAAATAAGAAACTAAAGCAAATCTCCTTATATTCATATCCTATAAGTGGTGAAAAAGGATTACTCAGCGTGATGGGTCTTGAGATTACGGATAATCGTAAGAAAAAGCCAAGTGTTTTTCTAGAAGAGTTTACCCGTATCCTTGAAGATTTAAGAGAAGATGGAGTAATAGGTTCATGGAGATATGGAACACCAGATGGAGAACTGGATCCTGAACTATTAAACAAAAGAGGTTGGTTGTTTGATTACTTCTTGAAGCAGCGTGTGATCATTACCCCTCCTAAAAATATCGCTCCATTCTTTAAAGTGGAGGAAGAGGAAGTACAGGCCTTACAAAGTTATCTATCCGTAGCAAGTGAAGTGGAATCTGTTATCAAGGGAGATATCCCATTAACTCCAAGAATCCTTGCTAACGTAAAGGACAAGCTTGATTTGAGTGATCGGCAGCTGGCTAAAGTATCCAAGGTTAGTCAGCCAACTATATCAAGATTGATGACTGATGAATCAACCTTTATGAAACTTAGAAAAAATACAAAAGAGAGACTGCTTGAATGGTTATCCTCTGTTCTACCAGTGCTTGAAAAATGAGAAAAAGTAGTATAGGTACCTCCTTTTGACAGTACCCATACTACTTTTTATTATGTTTATTGAAGACTAAGATACTACCGAATAGGTGGTGCGTTTTTAGGGGACAGGTTCCGCCACGTGGTGCGTTTTCTATTAATATTGTATAAACTGCTCCTCTGTAGAGGGATTACTTTCTCCTTGGTGCTCCAATTAAGTACTCTTCAACAGTCCAACTATGGATTGGATTATTTTTTCTACCAGGTTTAATACAACGATGTTCAAATACACTGTTAAGAGCATACCCTTTATTCTTTAAATAGTTTCCAATCCTTTGTCTTGCCTCTTTTAATCCACCATAGTGCATACCAGTAATTTCGATTACTGGTTCTAGTCTACCACTTTCATGAACAATATACTTTCCAGACTCTTTATCCCCTTTGATGGTAAAATGACTTTCCATTTTATGACCGACCTCCATTTTTTCGAGTGACTGTGCCTTTTCTACCTCTTAGATTTTCTATGCAAATAATAAAATACTTTAGCCGTGCCAATTACCGGTTCGCTTAAATAATGTTATGAATGGATAATTGTCTTCCTCACCTGTATAAGGCATATTATCGGTATAAATCCAAACTGAATCCCCTTTATCAATCATAGTTTCTATTTGGTTATCTTCTGCATAAGAGCTATTCTCCCAGTTTTCTAAAAATAGTTCTTCCCAATTATCTTTTATAGGTGCATTTACAGATAGATAACTAGCTTGGTCAAACAATGTCCCTTCCTCACCGTTATTCATTTTCTTATATTCCTCTATAACGTTCCAGATCTCTTCAGCGGTTAGATTATCATAATAATTTTCTGTCCAATTAACTCCTTTTGCATAAACGTAATCAGAGCTACCCATATACTCAACAAATATGTATGTTCTCAACTTTTCTTTTAATTGTTCCATTTCCTCCTTGGAAACACCTTCATGAGTAGTATCAGCTAATTCCTCTACGTATTCTTTTTCAGAGGGTTTAATTGTTGAATCCTTATTAGCTGGCTTGTTGACTATTACTTCATTGTCTTCATTTGATTCAACTGTATGAGAATTAGAAGAACACCCAAATAGTGATACAAGCAAAATAAGTGAAATTCCAACTAGATATAGGCGGTTCATATTATCGTCTCCTTATGTGCAACGGTAAGTTTAATAGATAACTATAGATAACTTCAGATATTAGCTAAACCAATTATACTTCTTCTTCAATTGAACAATCATTAGAAAAGAGTTTATAATTGAAATTGAATATTTTGCTAGAAAACTATTGAGGTGTAAATATGAATATAGGTGAAGAAATTGTAGCCTCTTACTTAGAATATATTAAAGAATGTGACTTTGTTCAGAGGAATCTCTATACAAAAGATGTTCAAGGTGAAATAGATGTTGTGGGGGTAAATCTTAAGACAAATGAAGCTTATGTTTGTGAATCTACAACGCATTTGACTACGGGTTTGCTTTATACGGGGAAGGATAATAAAAGCAATAACATTCAGAAATTGTACGATAAATTTAGCAAAGATATTGAGTATGCTGAAAAGTACCTGCCAGGCTATAAAAAACACTATATACTTTGGTCCCCAATCGTAAAGGACAATAAGACAACACGTGAAAATAGCCAAATCTATCAAGTTAATATTGTAAAAGAAATGATTCAAGATAAGTTTGGTGTAGATCTAGAACTTGTAATAAATGAGAAATATCTCATAAGCCCCAAAATGAACTTGGACAATAAGAGTAATATTTATTATACTGCTTAATGTACCAAGGAGGCTGACATCATGAAACGAATAAAACATTCTAAAGAATTTAAATTACAAGTCATCAAGGAAGCCCAAGACACAGGGAAGAATACCCTTGTAGCTCGCCGGTATGATCTGAATCCCAATATGGTTAGTCGCTGGGTTCGTGAATACAAAGATGGTAAATTTGGTGAAGTAGATGTGGCTGTGCTGCCAGATATAGACTCCAAAGAATTATCCAAAGAAAATGAAAAACTTAAAATGTTATTAGGTGAAAAAGACCTTGAAATAGCGATCCTGAGGGATCTTATAAAAAAGAAAAACCCTCACTTGCTGAAAAGCATGAAGTAGCTAACAAATGGATTCAAAAAGGCTACTCGATTTCAAAGGTGCTTAAAATCATAGGTATTCCTCGATCCACATACTACTATCAAAAGAATTATCGTGTTGAGGAGAAAAAAGTAAGTGAGGGACGTCCAGCACCAGGTTATTCGATCCAAGAGGACGGTCAAAAGATATCAGACGAACAGATTAAAGAATTTCTACTAGAAGAGATTGCCGGTGATTGCTATAACTATGGTTATCGCAAACTCACTAAGGTCTTAAGGCGAAAATACAAACTTAAAATTAACAAGAAAAAAGTATACCGGATTTGTAAAGAATTGGGCATCTTACGCCCACAGCGCCAAAAGAAAGTCTCATACCCTAGGAAACTAGCAAGAAATCGCATTATTACAAGATCTAATCAGCTATGGGAAGCTGACATTAAATATGGCTTTATCGAAGGTGAGGATCGCTTTTTCTTTGTCATGTCCATCATCGATGTTTATGACAGGGGCATCATTACCTATCATATGGGATTAAGCTGCACTGGAGATGATGTCAAACAGACACTGAAAAGGGCATTATTAAAACGCCAACAATATGATGAATTGGAAAAACCTGTAATCCGAACAGACAATGGACCGCAGTTTATTTCCCATACTTTTGAAAAGTTTTGTGAAGATTCCAAAATTGAGCACGAAAGAATTCCACCAAGAACACCAAATATGAATGCTCATATTGAGTCTTTCCATCGCATTTTTGAGGACGATTGCCTATCCAGATGGCAGTTTGAAACCTACACAGAAGCATATCAAGAAGTCATGAATTTTATGGAGTTCTACAACGAGAGACGTATGCATTCTAGTATACTAGATTTGTCACCAAAGGAATTCTATCAAAAACAAGATTCATTGGTGATCAAGGAGGTTCGGGTGTAATGGATGTATTCATTCAAAGCATCAGCTTGATTTGGAGTGGCGGGCATGATAGCCTCGTTCGGCGATGCCAATGTTGTAAAACAGCTGGCTTCTTGGCAGGAGAATCATGCCCGCAGAGGCTCCATGTCAAGCAACATGGCCTTTTTGAAGAATAATGAAAGAAATCTATAAAATAAAAAACTGAGGAAATGAAAGAATAAGAGAGTTATTGTCCAAAATTCGGGGGTTAATCCGATATCAAGAGTGTCTAGTACAATTGCGAAACTACTCAAGAAAAGAAACCAAAGCATTGCAGTCACCAATACTTAGGTACATGCAAATTGAGGAATATCTAAACAAACACGTAATGAATTTAAATAGATAATTAAAACCTAGCAAGGAGAAAGAAATGCGAACGAAAATAAAGAAAGTAAAGTTTGAACCAGAATATAAGAACCCAATATATAACGTAATATTAGAAAGTCCTGAAGGAAATAAATTGAATATCAAGTTTGACTACACTTATACCATGAATACATATATGCCTTTAAAAGTTGAATACAATCGGATGGATAAGGGAGCAAAGCTAGCATGGTACACCAATGAAGTTGAAGATATGACCGTCCAAGAATTTTTAGGCAAAATTGCTAGTAAAATAAATAAAAAATATAACTTTAGCTTAAATAACAAATAAAATTAACAGAAATAGAAAATGGACCGTGACGGTCCATTTTACATTTACTCTATATTTCAAGAATATTATCTATAAGTGGAGTAATCTGGTTCATGATTGTTACTAATTCGTTTATTACCTCTTCAAACCGCTCATTCTGATTAATGCTGATTCTTAAAAAGGAGTTACTTCCTTTTCGTGGAGTAAGAATGCGATAGCAATCCAAACCCTTTATTGCTTCATGGAATGCTTCTCTTCTTTTTGTACGAAGGTTTACGTACTCAGGGTATCCAGTAACCTTCTCGTATTTATCCTTTGGTTTATAAGGATTCAGCTCATAATGTAAGTGGAAATCTTTCACTTTACTATAGTCCAACAAGTTAACTGCTAACTCAAAGTGAATATTAGCTGATGTAGGGAGTAAAACATTGCCATCAAAATTATCTTGTTTCCATTCTGGTTTACTGAATAGAAAGACTGCAGTATTACGTCCTGATCCCCCAGCTTCCCCGAATGTCATGTTTAGATGACTTACTTCAGTTGCTTGTTGGAGTATGTTGATCCAAATCAATTTTTTCTGCAGCCCATTGAGGTTCTTAGTCTTTTCTGCAATGTGATCAGTAGGCTTACAGTTTATAACGGGTTGGTAAAAATTATGGAGTAGTTTACTGTAATCTCTAAGTAACTGTTCCGCTATAGGATGGTTTACATGATTGCTCCAGTCCACATCTAAGAAAGCTCGGTAGTCTTGCTTTTGAAACTCTTTATTGGAAGCGGGAGTGTAAGGGTCTAGAGTTAAAAATAAGAACTTAAATGGTACATCATTGTTTACATCCAACTCAAAAATGAGAGCGTTCTTCCCTTGTTCAGACGCATACCGGTTCGTTTGCTCTACCCCTTCCAAGGCCCCTAACTTGTTCTCGATTACAATAATCATGTTCGTTTTTATACCGTTCTTTTTCTCGATGATAAGATCTGGAGTACCTATCCCCTTCCCTAATCCAACACGAGTACGTGCTACTACTTTTTCATTCTCTAACAAATATGTAGAACAGATGGTCTTCATAAACCAATCTGCAAAAGCTATCTCTTCATTAATAAGGTTTGCTAAGAAGTCCGTTATTACATCCTCACGATAAAACGAACCTAGTAATGTAAAGGTATTCACTATTTCTCACTCTTTCTTATATCCTCATGATCAATTTCATAATAAGCTGCTAATAGTTTTTCTGTATGCATCTTTAGAGCTGGTCTAAAGCAATTAAAACGGCTCTCGTATCCTCGAACCAAGTAACGATAACTACAGAAATCTTCGTTCGTATTCTCCATGGCAAAAACCTTTATCCCTTTACGTCCCATATCCTTTCTAACTTGTGTTAAATCCTTTTGGATACGTTGACGTATCTTTTCCATGAAGAGTACGTGCTGCTTCTTCAGTTTTAACTTATAGTTATTAATACTTTCTATGTCACGATCCAGGGCGGTAATTAGCAAGTTTAATATGATGGATTGAAAGGCCAATTCTTTATCCTGTTCGGGTAACATTTCTTTATCCATTTTGCTTATGTCCCTCCCCTTGAAAATCATTTACTATAACAAATTTGGTGTCAATCATCTAAAAGTCGAAACTAAACGCATACAGGCTTCTTAAATATAACAAAAATGGTGTTAAAAAGTATCATTAAGGACAGAATAAAAAAACATCAAAAGTGTTTATACACTCTTGATGACTGGTTGTTTTGTTGTATTCATCTTTAAGGACCAAACGTAGACCTTCCTCTAATTAATGAGGGGGGTCTATGTTGTTGTGCGATTTATTCGGCCCATTCCACGAATGACGGTATTACTTTGTAATATAAAGTATAAGTGAATGTATCTTATTCTTATACTAAAGGTAACTTGTCTATAATGTCACACACAATATAGAATTATCTACATCACTTATCTAAAAGTGGTGTATTTTTTTGTATAAAGGAGCATTCCTGTTAGAAGGATTATCGGGGACTTGAACAAAAAAGAGCCCTCTTGGTATGATACGGGGTGTCAAATCGTATGCCGAGATGACCCCTAACTTAGTTAACCAAGGAGGACTCCATATGGATTTTAAACAAAATCATAAAATAAATCAAGTCACCGAAAAAACACTTGTAGTCGGAATCGACATTGCCAAGAGGATTCATTACGCTTGCTTTGTGGATGATCGCGGACGGGTGCTCCGAAAGTCATTCTCTGTTTCTCAGTCTCGAGATGGGTTTGAACTTTTCTATCAATGTATTCTAACTGAAATGAAAGAACACGAGAAAACGGAAGTCATCGTAGGGATTGAACCTACTGGCCATTATTGGCTCAATTTAGCCTATTTTCTAGAGGAACGGGGCATCCCCCTAGTTATGGCCAATCCTATGCATGTCAAACGGTCAAAAGAGTTAGATGACAATCTGCCAACCAAACATGACCGCAAAGATGCGCTGGTAATCGCTCGACTCATAAAAGATGGGCGCTTCAGTTATCCACGTATCTTGAAAGACAAGGAAGCTGAACTCCGTGTGGGAGCAACGTTTAGGAGTAAATTGACAGAGGAACTTGGAGCTGTCAAAAATATGATGATTCGCTGGTTAGATCGCTATTTTCCTGAGTTTACCCAGGTGTTTCCATCATTCGGAAAAATGGCTATGGCTGTACTTGAATGTACCCCATTTCCAAGTGATCTTCATCAGAAACAACCCGATGAAGTTTTAACTCTTTATCGTCAGGTTGAGGGACTCAAATCCCCCCAGAGACCGAAAGCAATGCGTCTCATTGAAGTCGCTGCTAACTCCATAGGAGTAACAGAGGGACGTGAGATGGCCCGTATTGAAATCGCCACACTCGTTCGCCGTTATCACCAGTTGGAACAAGATATTGAAAGCATTACACAGCACTTGGTTGAACTTGTACAAACATCCGTAGAGTACGAATGGCTCTCATCAGTTCAAGCACTTGGAGATGTTACAATTGTCGATTTATTAGCTGAAATCGGTAGTTTTTCACACTATGTAGATTCACGCCAAATCATGAAACTTGCGGGACTAACATTACGTGAAAATTCCTCTGGGCAACACAAAGGACAGAAGCGCATTTCCAAAAGAGGCAGAAGAAGGCTACGCGCCCTCCTTTTCCGGGTGATGATGCCGATGATTCGCCATAATGAAGCTTTTAGAAAACTACATGAGTATTACACAAACCGTAAGGAAAATCCGTTACGCAAGAAGCAATCCATCGTGGTACTATGCGGAAAACTATTAAAAGTGTTACATGGAATCTGTACAAAGCACAAAGCGTTTGACGCACAGCGAATGATGAAGGATATTCCTAGTCTCGCAGAGGCTATGTAAAGTTCTACATCCCCTTAAAAGACCTAGACAATAGGATGACACGGAGAAGCTGGCAATATTTTTTCCATTCGACCTTGAGTCCCTAAAGGAGCTTCGCTAGCCTCTGCCTTATGACTAGACCGAACGAAGGAATGTAGGCACATTGATGCCCAGAGACATGGGAGGGTACGTCATCATAAGTTACGCAGAGATCCATTGTGCATCAAATAATTCCCTAACACTACTTACCACTATTACCCAGTAGTGACCGCGTAGCGTACCCATGTATTGGAATAGATTCACATAATATAAAAATATTGTTAGGGAACGTGTCGAAAAATATTTTTTTGACACCCCAGCAACGGGTTAAACTGTTGCTAAATCAACATTTATAGAGGGAGGTCTAAATAATTTATTTTTTTCAATATTACTTAGAATATCGAAGAAGGAGTTGGTGTAAAATTCATGTCCAAATATTGGTATGATTATTGTCCTAAAGGAGTAAAAAGTCGTTTTAAATTGTTAGTCTTTAATTGTCATGATCAACCCTTTCTTCCCTTAACAGAGTATTACCATGATTGTACTGGTAGGATTAGTAATAGTTCTACTCTATCGTACATTCAATCCCTCCTTCCATTCTTTACTTGGTTGGATCAATATAGTAATTATCAAGGGAAACACGTTAAATGGGACGATTCACCCGACAGGATACGTAAAGTCGTTGAAGATTATCTTATGAGTGAAATGGCTTGTAAAATTAGAGAGAAAGATACTTTTCGGTTTGTAAACCGTACAAACAAGAGTCCTAATACAGTAAATCGATTTCTTTCAGCGTTAAAATCATTTTATAAATCACTAATTCATTTAAAGTTCTATTTGTATTCCAATCCCTTAATTGATTCACATGCTGTTTTAAATATTTATAAAAGAGGGACTGAAGGGGTTAGAAAAGACAAGCCTCGAATGCCATCAGAAGCAGGAACAGAGGATGCTATACATCATAGAAGATTGACAGATTCTTATTTTAAATTGATTAATGAGGAATGGAAACCCGAAATTATTGGTGATATTTATCTTCCCTATCAAGTTTATGGAGCAGGGAAAAGAGTAAACTGGTCATTAAGAGAAATCTTAATTGCTCGATTACTTTTTGAAACTGGAGCAAGAGCATCAGAAGTTATTGAGTTGACAATTGGAGATTATCGATCTCGTAAATCATTTCAAGAAGCCAGTACTTTTAATAAAGGTAGCTATGGAAAAAGGGTGAAGTTTATCCGATTTAGCAAAGATACTGTAAAGTTATTGTTCAATGTCACCTAGATTAATAAAAAACTTGGAGGTTATCCAAAGTACAAATCTATGGTACGGTATACTTTTAATGCAAAACAAACTCTCTACAATTACAATTCAAGATTTTTCGAACGCAATAAGAAAATTAACCTCACAAGAGTTTTATGAAACGCTATTACCCTACAAAGATCGTTTACATGAAACATTCAGACGTAACGCTGCAATGAACCCAAATACACTTACAGAATATGCATCTCTATTTAAGGAACATGATTACTTAGAGGGTTATGTTCTATCGATTGCTCAAAAAACAAAAAATGAGATTATTGATTTATTTATTGAGACTCTATCTGATTGGTATGATTGGTTACACGAAATAGTCGATTGGAATAAATGGATGCAAGCATTATCCTTTGAAGGAAAATTTCAATTAAGTATTGATAATACTAAACCTATTGAAGAGATTGAAAGAATAACGGGTGGAGCAAAATACCTGCCTGAGCCTTCTATATGGCATATCAAGCTTATTCCACATGTATCCTATCGTCCATGGATTTTAGAACTACGTACAAGTGATACCAAATTGATCTTTTATCCATTAAAAGATCAAGCATTACTAGAACCAGGAGTACCCCCACAGGATCTTATTCGGGGACATAAAGCTTTGGGGGACGAACTTAGATTAAAATTACTTTATCAAATTATAAGAGGACCACAATCACTTCAAGATCTAAGTGTGAAGTTTAATGTTTCTAAAACAACACTTCATCATCAACTCTCTTTACTTAAAGCAGCAAAGTTTATTTCCGTTGATAAGGGTACCTATTCAGTTAACACAGTGCAAATCCAGTCATTTACTTCACGTCTTACTCAATACCTGGGTGACAAACTATGAAAATGACATATTCAAAATCATTTAAAGCTCTTTGGATTGGTGAGATTATCTCAGAATTTGGAGGAGTTGCTGGCGGAATTGTTAACGGTTTATTGTTATATGAATTAACTGGTTCAAAAGAATGGATGGGAGCACTCTGGTTGATTTACTTTCTTCCTTCCTTAATACTCCAAGGGATAAGCTCGCCTTTTCTTAACCATGTTATTAAAGAAAAAATGCTGAAAAATATACAACTGATTCGTTCGGGAGCGTACCTTCTCCCTCTCTTAGGCTATTTAAGTGGAGAAAATCACATTACAATTATAGGTTTAATTATTTTACAATGTTTATTAGGCCTAGTTCAGCCGATATATGCAAGCCTTTCATTCTCACTATTGCCTGATATATGTTCTGAAAAGGAGTTAGTACAAGCAAATAGTTTATTAGAGGGAACTCCGGTGTTTGTCAAGATAGTTGTCGCATTTAACTTGTTTACTAGTGTAAGAACGTAAGGGTAACTACCGCGCTTTGCTTGGTGGTCTTCTCATCAAAGAACAGAATTCATTCTGTTCTTTGATGAGAAGGGAATGGGTAGTTCAAGCTCAGTCGCAGTGGGGCTATTTTGTTCCATCCTTTTCTATCTTGTCCTTTATTGGGTTTAAAGCCACTGAATCATGTGCACTCCAGTCTCTAGTTGAGCGCGTCCAACGTTCTGGATGCTTTTGTTTCGCTAGTTCATAAACTTCTTTGCGCTTTTTCAGTATCCCAATATGCGCACCTGTATGGCATTGTTCTGGCGTCACAAAATTTATACCACTGTGTAAATGTATACAGTTATACCAATTCACAAATCTTAATGCCCATTCACGTGCAGCCTCAAGTGTTTCAAAGCCTCTGTACGGGAATTCAGGTCGATATTTCAGAGTCCGAAACATTGCTTCAGAATAGGGATTGTCATTACTTACTCTTGGTCTTGAATAAGAGCTTTGGATCCCTAATTTTTCAAGTAATACCTGAAATGTTGCGGCTTTCATGGGACTGCCATTATCGGAATGTAAAACGAGTGGTTTACCTTGGATTTTTTCACTAATAATCGTCTTCTTCATTAAATCTTCAGCGTGTTTTGCCTCCTCTGACTCCCAAATCTCCCAACCTACGATTTTTCTACTAAAAATATCGATAATTAAGTAGAGTCGATAAAACAAGCCTTTCACCGGCCCTTTTAACCACGTTATATCCCATGTCCATACCTGGTTTGGGGCTACTGCTAAATGACTTTCTGGTAATCTACCCTCGGGCTTTTTGCTTCTTCCCCGATGATTTTGCATTTTATGCTCACGAAGAACTCTATAAAAGCTAGATTCGGAGGCGATATAAATGCATTGATCTGCTAATTTTGGCACGATTTGAGTAGGCGGTAGGTCTACAAATTCCTCTTTTTTAACAACCTCCAGTATCTCTTGTTTTTCCTCTATCGTTAATTTATTTTTTGGCTCTGGACGTAACGCAATAGGGCGTTGATCCTCCTTGATTCCACCTTCTGAAATCCAGCGTTCATAGGTGCGAACGCTAATGTTCAATTCTTTACACGCCGGGGCTAATCGCGCACCATTTTGGTTTGCTTCTTGGATGAGTTCTACTGCTAGTGCGCGATCTGACGGGCTGATCATTCGTCCTCTTGGTCCCCCCAGATCGCTTGGGCCTTTTTTCTTAATAGTAATAAGGCTGCAGCTTCTGCCAATGCTTTTTCTTTTTTACGCAAATCTTTCTCTAATGCCTTTCCTCGCTTTTTCTCCTCTTTTAATTCTTGATTTAACTGCTTTGTTTGACTAGATTCTCGCCCATTTGCATTAAGGCATGAATCTCGCCATGCGTCAATCTGTTCTTTATAAAGTCCCTTTTTTCGACAATACTCCGCTAGCTCCGCACCATTCATTGAGTATGTTTCCATAACTATGAGAAACTTATCTTCACTGCTCCAGTGTTCAGAACTTTGTCCATCTCCGGGTGTGGGGTTTCCAGATGATCTAGCCTCTTTTCTCCACTTGTAAAGCGTGGGTTCAGTAATGCCCAACTCTTCACTTAATTGGCCAACCGATTCATTAGTGGGGGGCATCATTCTCTTAATAATTGATGCTTTCTCTTCCTTTGTATAACGTTTACCATTATTACTTTTCATGTCGATCAACCTCCGTGTATGATTTAAACTATACACTAAAGTTCCCTACGACATCTATCCTAACAGAGGGGGACTCTCAGATTGATGAGTTTTATTGCACCTGGTGTTACATCATTACTTCTTATAGTCAGTCCTCTTTATGTTATATATGCTATCTCGAGTCTAATGTTTATTTTAAGCTATATATCCTTATTACAAATACCACAGAAGAGTGTAGAAATATTTGCAACGTGGTCCAAAAAATTCTGGTGGGAAGAATTAAAAGCAGGTTATTTTACTTTTTTTCAATACCCACATTTATTAAAACTAACTATCTTATCTTCAATTGTGCAGTTTGCCGTAGGAGCAACCATGGTAATAAATGTTCCTTTCATTCGTGGAGAACTCGATGGACAAGCTTGGGAGTATGCGGTATTCTCTGGGACTTTTCCCGTAGGATATGCTATAGGAATGTTACTACTCACAAAGTTACCAAAAAACAATCTTCTAATGTATTCTGGTTTAATCGGTGGTGGCCTTTCCTTTGTTTTGCTTTACTTTACTTTGTTCCATCTATCCCATTGGCTTGGGCTTGTGAGCTAATAGGAGGCATTTTATTTCCGCTATTCAATGCTCAGAGTGCTGCATACTTTCAGAGAGAAGCACCTAGAGAACGTCTTTCACAGTTAAGTTCAATTCGTTTGCTATTTTTAAGGATAACTATGCCATTGGGGATTTTGTTTGCATCAGTTTCTTTCTTAGGGATTAGCACTCGATTAACCTATTTATTAATTGGTACATTCATTGTACTTCCTGGTTTATATTTTTTAATAAAGTCAACTTTTAATAAGGATTCATCTGTTAGACAAGTTAGAAATATTAGTTAACAAAAAGTGCAATGCTTGTGATTAGGAGGCATCGCACTTTTTTGTATGCTTCTTCAATTATACTGCCCCTACTCTACTAGAAGAAAGTTCAACATAGAAAGGCCTTAATCCTTCTTGATACAGATAGGTAAGGGTTTGAGGTTATCGCTCCCTTTTCCCCCTGTCCACACCGTACGTGCGACTTTCACCGCATACGGCGTTCCAACTAATCCAATTCATTCAATTCTATGTAATTGGTGAAGCAAGTTCATTTCCAATCAAATTTTATAATTTAGGCATAGTTTTCGTAGTTCATTAACTTTTTCCTTTTGCTTTTTGTTAAGATGTAGAACACCAAGCAAAGTATTGATTTTATTAACATTTTTCAGATGAACGAGTTTGTGAATAGCTTCATGTAACACTATCAAATTTGAATATCGGTCATCCTTTGAAATGTAATAAGGAATCTTGTGATGACAATGCCAGTCGCTTTTTCCAAGTTCTGCTCCAGTCACTGCACACTTTCCGTATTGCGCTATGAACTTACTGATGCGGTTATCATTATATTCAATCGTTCGATTTGGAATGAAGTTTTTCATGACATAGCCTAAGACGCTTTTGTTAATCGCTTTTAAATTATTGTGTATTTTTGCTCTACCTTCGGCAGTATAATTACACACATCTTGAGAGAAACAAAGATTTGTTTTATGCCGTTGAGCATAGATAGGGACAAAAACCATGTTTTGAATCTTAAAATATTGTGGCGAGTATCCTTTATAACGTTTTTGAAGCGTGCTTGTCATATCTTCAAACTTAGCTTCTGTTCTGATATTTTTTAGTCGATTGTATAGAGTCTTGTTTAAATGGGAGGACAACTCACTTAAATTATTAGAAATGTTAGTAGCTGCTGCGTAATAGTTTTGTATTCCCATTACGACTGTATTATAGTGCCAAACAGTTTCAGCACAAGGCTTCTTCTGAATTACTTTTATAGAATCTTTAATTTTAATGAGTGCATTGGACTTAGCTTTCTTCGTCATATTTGATTGTGCTACAAATCCAAACCTTGTTTTTCCTTTCCTTATTGCACGAAAAGAAAAGCCAAGGAATTCGGAAGAATTTTTCTTTAAATTGATAACCTTTGATTTTTCATCACTTGTCTCAAGATGTAGTCTAGTTTTAAGAAAATCCTTGATGGCATAATTCATTTTGATGGCTTGCGAACGAGTGCGACATAAAACCTTGAAATCGTCGGCGTATCTAACGATGTAACATTCTTTTAGGTTTGATTTTTTGAGTTCCCTTACTTTGCTTCCATTTCGTTTATATTCATGGTTGCTCTGAAATGTTTCCCACTGATTACTAATCCACCAATCTAGTTCATTTAGAACAATATTTGATAAGATCGGTGAAAGTATTCCCCCTTATGCAAAGTAAAATATTATGCAAAGTAAACTTTCTAAACCCATAAATAATAAGGGGTTATATCCCATTTACTTTGCATAATTTCTGGCCTACTTTAATTCGGAAAGCCAAGTAAGCAATGCCTGATCCTTATTCCAGTCGGGAAGAGTGCTATCAATCAAATCAGGGTAAACATTTTCAATTGCCTTTCTTTTCGTCTCAGTATCTATTCTGGCGTAAATTTCTGTCGTCTTTATATCTACATGTCCAAGAAAATCACGTATGTATATGAGATTTACTCCTGCTTGTAGTAAATGCATTGCCTTCGAGTGACGAAACATATGGGGTTTCACTTTCGAAGGAACTAGGGTTGATGTTCTCCTAGCTAATTCAACATATTTTGTTATTATATAGGCAATCCCTTCCTTAGTAAGCTTGTTTTGCTGATTATTTGTAAAGAGAGGATATTCATTTTTCCATGGTTTATCCAGATTATTTTCGATAATATAGCGTTCCAATAATGATACGGAATTTTTCAAAAGAGGAACTCGCCTTGTCTTATTTCCTTTTCCTGTTAATACAATCACTGCCGGATTTTCTAAGATTACATCCCTTACTTTTATATCAATTAGTTCCTGCACCCTTGCGCCAGTATCATACAGAACACTCATCAATGTAAGGTCACGTCGACCCTTAATGCAGCCCCTTTCGGGCTGTTCTAGAAGTAGTTTCATAGCCTCTGGTGACAGATGCTCCACCACAGTTTTCTCTGCCTTTTTGGAGGGGATTGCGATTACTTTTTGAAAATGGAAAAGACCGGAAGGTTCTTCGGCCTGAACATAACGAAAAAAGGAATGAATCGCTGAAAGCCTCTGATTTCTAGTAGAGATGCTACATTTTCTAACCTTTTCTAGCCAGCCCAGAAAGCCAATAAGCGTTTCACTTGAAAGAATATCTAAAGTAATCCTTTCTGCTCGAATGTTTTTCTTTTCTTGGCAATACTTTATCAAAAGTTTAAATGTATCACGATATGATTGAATGGTATTCCTACTGACATTTTTCTGTGACGGAAGGTACACCGAAAGAAATTCCGTAAGGTGCTTCGCAAAATCAGTTGGTTTCATCGTTATCACCATCTAATTGAGGAATCATTCCCGGATACCGCGTTTCAAGCCTTAATGTAATAGATGGAAACACATCCGCAGTCAAGCGCAGATAATAAGCAGTTTCTTTAAAGGAATCGTGACCCAAATACGTTTTAAGTACTGGAAGATATACCGTTAAATCCTTTTCTTCATCAACCCATTTTTTCAGACAATGAACTGAATAAGAGTGGCGAAAGTCGTGGATACGAGGACCATTTCCTCTTCCACCATGTGAAATTCCAGCACTCCATAAAAACCTACGGAAATTTTTATAGACATTTCCGGTCGTCATCGGTCTGTTATCAAGCGCAGGAAAGTAATAATCTTCGGCACTTGGATAAGGATGTACCATTTTCGAATAAATCCGACAACGTTCCGTAAGGGACACCGACATTGGTACCAACCTGCTGTTATCTTTTTTAGATTGATTTATAGTCAGAATACCATTTTCAAGGTCAACGTCAGCTACTTTGAGAAGCCTTGCCTCGGATACCCTTAAACCGCACATATAAATCATACGAAAGAACACGGGCATAATCAGATGTCTGTGTGGACATTCGGAACAGTACTTGCATTTTTCCGTTTCAGCAAAAAACCTTTCTAGTTCATCAAAAGAATAAATATACGGTACATATTGTTCCTCCGTAGGAAAGTATCCCTTGGGGATGATATATGCTTTAACTCCAATGGAATCCAGATATTTCCCAAACTGGCGGATGACTGATGCGCGTGAACATAAATTTGCTTGTGCCTCGTAAGTTTTTTTACTACACCAGTCTAATACGATTTCTTTAGTAAGTTCAGTGGCTTGGGGATACTTTTCCATTGTAAAACTGTCAAATCGATTTAAATCACGTGAATCCCTATCATATTTATATCCAATAGCCTTTTTCAGTCCCACATGAGCTTGGATATGACTTTTAAAAGGGCCTTTATATATGATTTCACTCATCACTCAATCCCTCCTTAAAATCAAGGGAACATTCTTTCAACCTTTTGATGTCAACCTTTAAGTAAACTGCTGTTGAGTTTGTATCTACATGACCAAGGATATCTGAAATGGTGGAAAGTGGTGTATCTTTTTCGAGAAGTATACTGGCCATGGTATGCCTAAGGGAATGCATTCCTCTTCTTTTTTTTAATGTAGGAATGTGTGCTAATTCCATGTACCTTTTAATTAACTGATTTAAATGATCTCCTTCAGAAAAGGGCCCAAATGGTGCCATGTGCTTTACAAATACATAGGGGCTGTTTATTTTAGGACGACCGTACTTAAGATACTCAATAACTGCCCATCCCACCTCCGGTGTTAATGGAAGAGTTAAAGGCTGCCTAGTTTTTGATTGAGTAAATACAAGCCTTTTCTCAGCCCAGAGAAAGTGCTCCATTTTCAAATTTTTAATATCTGTACACCTTAAGCCGAGGCAACATGCTATTAATATAATTGCATAATCTCTTTTGCCCTTTGGACTCCCTCTATCAATGGCAGAGATTAACCTTTTCAATTCATCTTCTGTCCATACAGATGGAATACGGGTCTGTTTTCTTGCCTGAATCATAGGCGTTTTTGAAGCAAAATCAATCTTTATTTCTTCTGTAACTAGGAGAAAGCGGAAAAAGGCACGCAAGGAACAGATATTTTGTTCTACTGTTTTGTATGTATATCCCGCCAAGGTTTTAATGTAATCGTTAATCAATGTAAGATTGATTTCTTTACAATCTTTAACTTTCTGCGAAGAAAGATAATCCATGAATCTAGCAGATTGTTTTACATAATGGTCTATTGTGGCTTTGGAATAATCTTTATTTACACAGTATTGCTTAAAACGGTTACTAATTTCGATAAAGTAAAAATCCGTAAGGATTTCCTTATGCTTATAGTAGCGACGTAAAATAGTTGAGTGTAGTTGAAAATCACCAATCATTCGAATAATTCGAAGTTCTTGAGTCTCTGACTGTGTAAGAGATTTATCAAAATCTTTTTCGAGGATATGAAAGTATTTTTCAACAAACTTAATTCCCAACCCTTCCGAATAGTATGTTTCACCTTGTTCATGTGCAAATTGGAGCAGTTTCTGCCATCTACTTCGGTAAAACCTCATAGATCCCTCGGTATAGCCAAGCCGAATCATTTCTTGTTCTAGGTCCTGAATTAATGCATCCAACGGTTTCTTTTGCATATGTATTTCCTCCCAAAATGATAATTTGAGCATCAAGCTCATAATTCATTTTCGGTTATTATGCAAAGTAAATAGACTAGAATCGTTGAATTAATAACTTTTTTATTGGTTACTTTGCATAATCACTTTCTTTGCATAAGGTGGATTATGCTAAGCTTTGCATAATCCTCCTTGCGGGGTGCCTTTGGTCGGTACGCCTTCTCCTTCAATCTCTGCTTTTAATATCTTTGAGATGACGGAGAGTAAAGATTTATCTTTTATTCCCATTGACCATATTTGTTTGAGTAACTTGCCATGGTTCACGTTATCAAAAAATCCTTTTATGTCTACATCTATGCAATGATAAAGACCCACCATATTGATAAGCGACTCCAATCTCGCCTTCGCATGATGGGTACTTCTATTTTGTCTGAAGCCGTAACTATGTTTATGAAATTTTGCCTCACAAATGGGTTCTAAGACTTGTAAGATACATTGTTGTATAATCCTATCCCATATTGTCGGGATTCCTAATGGTCTAACTTTTCCATTTGCTTTAGGAATGAAAACACGACGAACACATTCTGGTTTGTATGATTGGAACATTTTTTGAATGTGTTCAATCACTTCTTCTACCGACAAAAGCTTAATGTCATCAATTGTTAACTTATTTGTCCCTGCTGTTTTACTCCCAGTGTTTCTTTTGATGTTTCGATAAGCAAGACGTATATTTTCATTTGAACTAATCAGTTTCAGTAAGTCATAGAAATTTTGACCATCGACACTTTGAGCATATAAATTATCAAAGCAATGTTGCATATCATAATACTCATTGTGTCTCAGTTTCTTCCGTTTCAACAAGTCGGTGACTCCCTTCGGAGTTGAACCTCTATTAGTCTCACAAGAACCTTATTAACCGATAAAGAACTGTCATACATGGTTGAATGATTCTTTTTAGTCTAGTGGCTATCCCTCCAGGTTGATTAGACCTTTCATTGGTACTGTGCCACCACTTTCACTGATACAAAGAAAAGTTATACATTAACTATTATCATTATTGCTTTCCTAATCACCGCTTCATAGAGAATAAGCTCTCCACGTTATCAGCTTACAACGTTGAGTTATATCTATTATAGAAAGAACTTAGGTGCTTCCTCTAAGCCTGTTAGCCGTTCATATGCCTGTAACATACCATGGACTTTCATATTAATTAGTCTTACTCATCCATTGCTAACCTCACATTAAGTGATATACACATTTCTATGTATTGGGCGTTTAGACCCGTACATTCAGAAGTTTGTCAGCTTAACCTTTTCTTATAGGTTTTTTTTCGCATTCTCACCATATTCAATCAACTCAAGCATCATGAATTACACCACTCCATCGAGTAGGCTTTCGACAGCCGAACTGCTACGGTAATTTCTCACGCCTTTTCGCCGAGCTTATAACACTATCATTCTTACTAAATCCGGTGCTATTCGACTAAGAGAGAACCCTTCAGGGCGTTACCCCGTCATTTGATTCTTCAATATAACCCTTCAGTTCCGACAGGAACTGTCTGACCTTTACCTGAGTATTGTAACCAATCTCAATTTAAGCCAGAAACATTTCGCACGATCAAAGCCCCCGTGAGTAAATAGGTTAGGGTGTATTTTCGTTTCTAAACAAGATTAACCCACTAAACAACAATTAGACGCGTTATGAAATAAAACACGCCTAATTGTTGAATGCTAAATAGGGATTATTGCTATAATATCAAAGCAGATTTACTCTAACGTTTGACGCTGAAGATTTTTTACTGATTGGTTTAAATTTTGATTAACCTGTCCATCTTTCCAAATTGACCAAAATTTAAGACTATTAGATTTCGGCTTGTATATCGGTTGGTCAATCTTTATTCTTGAAGGCAATAAACATGCATCTCCTACAACAATACCTTCACCAACACCTAGAGTAGGTAGAACTTCTTTAATTCCTCCTAAATTTTCAGGTAATAAATTACTTACAGCGTTTTTATCTGATTGATTCGATAGTCTTAATGCTATTACATTATTGCATTGACTCATAATAGTAGTATTTAATTCAGATGGACGTTGACTAATAATAGTTAAGCTTACTCCATATTTACGACCTTCTTTTGCAATTCTCTCAAAGTGGGTCAACGCCCTTTTTTCAGATGCATCTGCTAACTGCTTTGCTGGTAAATACAAGTGAGCCTCATCACATAGCAATGAAATCGGATATCTTCTTTCTGAAGGAGTCCATTGCTGAATTTGAAATACAATTTTTGCAACTAAACTAATCACAATTGGTAAAATATCTGATGGAACCTCTGAAAAATCAACAATTTTAACTCCACTATTCTCGTCACTTGATGGTTCCATAAGGTCATTTACTAGTTTTATAAGATAATCAGACTTCAACTTTTCCTCATCTAAATTAAATAAAAATCCATATCTCCTATCATCTAACTTTGAATTTATTCTTGGAAGAAATCGGTCAAATCTCCCTTTAAAAGGGCCGTTGACCAAACCTTTAGCTCCTTGAACCCTTTCATTATTCAATTCTTCAATTTTGTCGACAACATAATTCATTTTATATGGGATCGGACTGTCGATAGTAAATGTCTCAAGCTCTTCTAGCAGTACCATTTCTTCTAGGAGGTTTCTTTTAGCTTCAAGTACAGTTGTTGAAAACACCATTGCTTGGTTAGGCGCATTTTCATCTGTTCTATCTAAAATTAAAGCAAGCATATCTTCATACCCTAGTAACCAATAAGGTAAAAATAACACTTCTTCTCCTGGATTGTCTAAATCTCCAGGACCTGCTATTCTGAATTTTTTAATTTTATCGTGTTCTGCTAAAGGTGAATACTCTCCATGAAGATCTAAAATTATCATATTTGAATTTTTCAAGGAAGCTGCTTGTTCTACTATTTTCGCTACAGTGTATGATTTTCCTGAACCAGTTGATCCAACTATCATTGCATGTCTTTGAAAAAAGGCATCTCCATCGAGTATAGCTTTTGAGTCATTAGATATGGCATAACTTCCTAATGTAAGCGCGGTATCTGAAGTGGCGTTCTCTTCTGCAACAAGTGAGGTGAAAGAAGATAAATATTCCCCTGTAAGATAAAAACAATCTGCACCTATCTCAGGAAGAACCTCTACAGCACGTGTAAACTGAGCTCTCTGTCTCTCTATATTTGGGCCATTTAAGGTTCCTAATGCGTTAATGATAGCTGAATTATTAACTTTAAGGCTTATACCATCCTCTATTGCATAATGTGTAATGTCGTCAACTCTCAACACACGGTCAATTCTACCTATTAATCGAACATTTGGATTAGATGTATGAAGGATAACAAATCCATTTACATTTAGGGTCTTTAAAGTATCATCATCAGGTATATTAACTGTTACACTGTAGCTATCAACTTTAACAACTTGTCCCACACTCCTTATATGTGGTATCTCAAACAAATTAACAATGTCGTTAACCATTATTCAGCCCCCCATGCAATATCAAGTAAACCCTTAAAACTCCAACAATTCTTCTCATAGAAACTCCCCTCATCAACTATATCACTTATAATTCGACTTCCATTTTCAGCTTCTTCTATCGCTAAATAGTTCCTTATCTTTTCTAGCTTAATAATATTTAAAAAAGATTCTGATAGCTCTTTCGCTATTATAATTTTAGGAATTGAACTATTTAGTATCAAAGAAGTAAACGATCCCTGAATATGTATGTCATTAAAGCCAAACCCATAGAAAACTACACTCTTTGTTTCTTGAATAGAATGATTCATCTCAGCAATAACATTATTATATGGTTGTTGATGAGTTTCTAAATATTTTCCTATCCCTGGAGTAACAATAACCGGAATCAAATTACTTTCTCTAAGCAAAGGTAAGTCAGAATAACCTACATTTGATATATTCACGAACCTATCGTCTTCTGTCTTAAACCAACTTAATGACCCATGAGGTTTATATATTTTCACGTGGCAAACCTCATCACGTATTACGCCACCATTTCTTCCCCTTATTTTAATCTCTATCAATCTAGAATGAAAATCGCTATAGGAAATTGGATAAGAAACAATTCCAGTATTAAATCCATCCCAGCTTTGTAACCCTGCTACTGAAGCCGAAAACTCAATTATTTGATCATAATTTGTAGTCACAACATTCAATACTTTATTTTTAGTATGGTGATACTTCTTAAAATACCTAACAAATCCGCAAATATCTTCACCTGTTGAAATTTTCATCATGGTTTTCTTTTCGTCTTTTGCAACGCAAGCCCATGTATGTTCTACAATCGAGGTCGTTAATGAATCAGAGATTTTGGGTACTGATTGCAATGCAGACTCTAAATCTACATCTTCATTTAATAATTTTCTTATTTTTGTCCATACTTCACCATCCTCACCCATATTACCGACAATATTTGTTTGTAGATACTGTGACAATTGATACATTCCTGGTAACCCTGCACCACAAGAAGAGCCGCTTCCAATTACTAAAAGTGGATTGTCTGATAATGCTTTTTCAATATAGGATGCTAATTTCATCTAGCCCTCCGTCTCCAAGGTTTTTATATGTTGGATTATTTTTACATATAATATATCATTTTTATTTAAATTTTTCTCGAATATATACAAAATTACGATATTTTTGTCGAACAGTTATAATGCTATTCTTTTTAAACAACGTAGATTAGAAACATAACCTTCAATAAAAAATCGCAACTTGAAAGAAGGATGTAAACGGTACATTAAACAACGACTTTTAAGCGGTCATAATTTTAGTACATCAGCAGCACAGTTATATACCCGATATTTACCAGGATTTATAAATTTAATAACAAAATTAGAACCCGACTGGAATGATTTTAATCAATTAACTCGCAATCATATCCTTCAGTACATTGAATATCTAAATAGTTATACAAAAAACTTCACCCATAAAAAAGCTAATCCCGAAAAATATAAAAAAGAGGCGCTCAATTGTGTATCCAAATTTTTAAGGGATAGCCAAATGTACGAGTATGACTTTGCACCTAAAAAAAGTGTCTCAACTTTAATCTATCCTGAAGACAAACCAACTGAAAAAAAGAAACCTTATGACCAAGTGGATTATATTCCCGAATTTGTATTGGAGCAATTGTTTAATAATATTAATGAACTTCATCCAAATGTTCAGCCAATTACATGGATTGCTTTTAAGACAGGTCTTAGAATTTCCGATACTCTGGGGTTAACTCATGATTGTTTAGTTAAATTAAATGATAAATATCAAATTGTAACAGACATTGAAAAGACCTACGTTAAAGGACATTCAATACCTATTGATGAACACTTAGCTAATATAATAGCTGTATTAATTGATAGATCTAAACAAATGAGTAATGATGATAATAATCCAAAGAGATACATTTTTGTCCGTTATGTAGGAGCTAGAAAGGGAAAGCCCTACTATCAGCACTGGGTTGCAGAACAACTTAATATATTAGCCCGAAAGGTAAACATTGTAGATGAAAATGGAAACTTATTTCCCTTTTTTATGGTGATATTTTATTGAATAAGAAAATTGAATTAATAAATAATATAAAAAAGGAGGGGTTTTATGAAGTTTGTTAAGAGTTTTATTAGTGGAATAATAATGATTTTATGTATAGATTTCTCTGACGTTTATGCAAAAGGAGACTTAATATCAGCTAATAACCCAATTGAGGAGAAGGATATATTAGTTGGGGAAATAACTGAAGCGAAAATAAAATTGTTTGCTAAAGAAACAGATGAAAAACTTGTTAATTTCAGATTAGAATTAAATGGTTCACAAAGATTTTTCCCTTTTTGGCAAAATGTAGTAAATAAAGCTTATTGGCCAAAACTTTTTTATAGCGACATTACTAAAGATGATAAAAAGGAATTAATTATTGTGTTAACAAAAGGTTATGGCACTGGGGTATTAGAAGAAGAAATTCATGTATTTAACCAGGTTAAATCTAACGATGGGTATATTTACCAGGAAGTGCTTGTTGATAATCCATTAGCTATCGTCTTAAGAAATACAAAAACAAAATTAACTAATAAAGAAGCGATTATAACTATTGGAGAAAAGAAAAGTATAATTAAACTAGATGATTTGGAAATTAACCCTGATAACCTTTTCCCAGATATTTACTCAGGTAATATAATTCGGTTTGATGTATCAAATGGCGAGTTAATATCTACTATAGGTGCAACTATATCCCCATCTGGATATATAGGTGATTTTAAAATAACATATACCCTTAAGGATAAGTTGTATCAAATGAAGAATATAGAATTTATTCCTGTTAACTAATTAAAAGGCATCCAGCAGAGCTTGCCAGATGCCTTTTAATTAGTATCCTGATACCCGGAAAAAAGTATGACCACCGATAACATATTTCTCAACAACCTGAGAATAAGATGCCCCTCCATTAAAGGTGTATCCAACATAAGTCGGGAATTGATAGGTTCTGGATGTATAAACGCTATTTGTATTAAACCAAAGTGTTTTACCAACTGGATTAGTAGCTGTATTTATATTTGAAGCAACTGATAAACTATCAAGCCAAGCAGTAGAAGTAGTTGATGGACAACGAGCAAGGGAAGTGGTCATTCCAGCAAAAGAACCAGGCTTTAAAATTACGCCTGAATAGGTATTACCACCAAATTCAGAAAGGTTCTTAGCAATTCTGTTTTTTACAACAAAGCCTACACCTTTTTTACCAGTTAAAGATTCGGAATATGCTTCTGCATAAATTAAGCGTGCTAATAAATCAGTACTAGTAAGACCATTAAATTCTGATAAGCCCGTTTGATCAGACAAACATGAACCTGCTGCTGAAGCTTTTGATGGTAAACCAAAGTTAATTAATAAAGCAAAAGATAAAATCCCAAAACAAAGAATGCTTGATAATAACCTCTTTTTCACAATCCCACACCCCTTTATTTTTTATTAATAAATAAAATTCTAACAAACTTCTGGAAAAACCTTTATTTATTACAAAAATATGTAAAATGATTACATTGTCCTAGCATTATTCTTGCGCTCAAATATTAATAAGTGAACTTTTGATGAAATGTACTTTAAAATAATAAGGCCATTACATATTAGACATAAATAATATGTAATGGCCTTTGATTTATATGTCTTTTAAAAAGATAGGTATTGATAACTCAAACTAGGTAATAGTTGAATTATCATCAAATGGCACTTCGCTCTTTCCTAAAAGCATTGGAGAAATAAACAATTCTATTCACCCACCTCTACCCAATTTTATCAAGAATGGTCAAAGGTTTCATTGGGAGTTAAAAGGAGTGGAGGAAGTGACAAAATTGGCAGGAAAAGCCTGTCATTTCAGGATTCACCCCTAAAAACAGAACTTGATTATGAATCTATATATGATATAATTATTATAAAGGAGGGGTTATGATGAACACACTACTTAGTGTGGCGAATGCTGCCATTCAATATAATAGAGGAAGACAAACAGGACTAGCAGGTCTAGCGGGTATTGGAATAGCTATCCTTATTGCTTGCTTATGGGATTATATTGTACCAGTTTTTGATTTCTTAGGGATTGTGGATTTTTTAGATAGACACGGACTGCTCTTCGAGGGGGAAGGTGGCTTAACAGGATTTATTCTATTTACGATTGCTGTTAGAGCGTCTATCGCATTTATGGTTATTGGTACCCTTCTTATTACAGTTGGACTTCTACTCTCCAAATTTTTATCTTCTGAATGGGCATTGAAGCTATTAGTTATGCCTGTAATGATGCTAATGTTAATTCCAGTAGTGGTAGTTCTGATGATTAAGGATTACATAACAACTCCAAAATCGGTAAGGGCAGAATATAAAAAGTTAAGAGAAGATAAACAAGCTGAACAAGAACGTCCAATCGTTGATGTTATTAATGAATCTTACGAAACATTGGAATTAGATAGAGCTCTAACGAGATTAGATAGGTTACCAACGCTGGGAGATTCCAATTTCCTATTAGCTTTAACAAATAAGAATGAAATATATGTAATAGTTCCTAGAGTGAAAGGAATGTTTAGTGGACATCATCTTTCAGATGAATTACCCGGAGAAAAATTAATTATTAACAGAGATGTAACAATCGACGATAAAGAAAAATCTTTAATCTCTAAACTTACATTTGACCGAGTAGAAAATCCATCATCTAGAAGAGATTATCGTCTAGGCAAAGTAAATAAGGATGAGGTAGTTCGTTTTTTCCATGCGACTGATGAAGCAGTTTTAAACATGTACTCTGAATTAGCAACAAGTGAAGGTTTTAAGAACTATGTCCACTACGAAGTAAGCTCCTATTTTGAAAGAAAAGAAAACTTACAAAAACAAGTGGCTTCTGCTGCTACTTCTGAAGAGTTTAATGAAAAAGTTGAATTACTCAAAGAAATGAATGCCTACAATGAAGATATTGTTAGGCTTATGTGGGAATCTTCCAAACAGGAACAATAAAAGGAGTGCTTAAAGGGCATGGAAACCAACGAAAATAAAGGTAAAGACTACATTCCCTTACTTCTCCCCTTTAAAAGTAAAGTGACTACTACAAAAGAGTGGGATAGCTTTGTAAAGGAACAAGAACCGTCGCTCCCTTCCGCTTCTATTCTAATCTATAGATACGGTACCTGGAATGATGTTAAGAGGTTACTTGGAGTAAAGGTAAAGACCCCCTATTCAAGAGTAGAAATAGAGAAGATCATAAAAAAATATCGTAAACATATGCTAAGTCGAAATGTTTGGGATAAGTTTGCTAAAAACCATGAACTTCCCACTTCAAGGGCAATAATAGAAGTATTTGATGGTAAATGGAGTGAGGCAAAGGCATTTGTTAATGTTCACACGGAACTTAAGAGGACTCCAGACTATAACAAAGAAGATATAAAAAAAGTCTTACTGGAACATGGAGATAAATACGAAAATCAAAGACAATGGAATAAATTTGCTAGCGAAAATAAACTTCCGAACTATAATACAATAAAAACGCACTTTACTTATGATGAAATGATGAAAATTATAAATAGACCAAAAGCAACGAAAACTCTTAGTAATGAGGAGCTAATAAGTCTTGCACTTGAGCATAAGCAAATGTTTTTTCATTCTAGTATGACTAGGTGGGATGAATATGCTAAAGAAAAGGAACTCCCTAAAAGTAACACGTATCATAAGAGATTTGGTTCATGGAAAATTGCGAAAATTGAAGTGACAAAATCTCAAATGAAAATGGGGAAATAAATTCTTCTTTAAAAATGGATTAGGTGTTGTAAAAATCTGACTTTCAATATAGATTGCTGTTGGCTTGTATCCTTGCTTCAATGATGGTAGGAAATTCAAGTTCATTTTCTTATGGTGTGAAAACAATTACTCTAAGTTTATCCTTAATTATTATAGCTATTGTAAGTGTTAGGCTTGTATACATGAAAGTAAAAGGTTCACGGAATTCGTGATAACTGTAGAGTAGGAAGTTGTTAAAAGACACTAAATATGTAGGAGAAATTTAAAAATGGTAAAGCTAAAACTAACCACTAGTGTTGCATGAATAATATTTAAATTTTCAGTTTAATTATTTTCCTTATTTGGAGCCAAAAAAGGAAATACCCATACAAAGGTGGCTCTATCCATTTGGAAATTATTTTACAATTAGACTGAGGTGACACCGACAGTTTGGCTGATTAAGGAACAGCCTTTCCTTCTATTTTTCGAATCCAGATCGTAGCCGGCTTCCACAATGCTGCCTTTAAATATCGGCTAATCTGCAGAATTTTCCTCTTGCTGTCCGTCTCGATCTGCGCGAGAACATTGAGACAATAGACGATTAACGCGATGAACACCTGATTCTGTATCGCCCACTCGCTTTGGCCGTAGAACTTTTTGATGTTTAAGTGCTGCTTGATCCATTTGAAAAAAAGTTCAATGGCCCAGCGGGCCTTGTACATCTCTGAAATTTCTTCTGCGCTCAAATCAAAACGGTTTGTGATGAGGTGAAGCAGATTCCCTTTTGAATCAGCCACTTTTAGAAGACGGAAGTAATTCTCTGTACGGTTTTGTGTGCTTCCGAGCAACACCATTTGATCAGACAAAACAGATGAATCATCAGGTAATGGAAAATCACTGACTTCTCGGATCACAGCGTTTTTGCGTAGTCTAGAGAGAAAAAAGTATCCATCATCCGTCATACGGTCAAAGCGCTCGTAGTCCAGATATCCTCTGTCAAACACATACATGCATTCTTTGTCATCGACCAGAACCTCCAACTGACCTCGGTCATGTTCACTGGCTTTGGTGATGACGGCTTTTTCCGGATAGGAAGATCCCTTTTCCATGAAGACAAGACGAAGATGTAACTTTACGCCTGCTTTAGTTTTCCGAAATTTTGCCCACCGATGATTCGTCAAATTAAGTGGCAATGTACTCGAATCAATGATTTTCAAAGGCATAACCAGTTTTGTATAGTGGGTTTTGGCGTGAATCCGCCCCACTAAATCGAGGAAAAGAAGTTGAAACAGATCTGGATTTAAGCTGTTTAACCGTCGAGATAACTGAGAAATACTGATCGAATCTAGTTCAATTCCCTTTTGAAGCTGTTCGTCAAAAAGACAATCACCAAGAGCGTGCAGGCTCTCGACTTCAACTAGCTGCGCAAAGAGCAGCAGTTTCAGGAAGGACTCTGTCCTTAACTTTTTTGTATAATAGTCTAATTTCTTGATTTTCACCTGATCTTCAATTAATTGAAGATTCATGGCTGAAAACCATTGCCCAAATGAAGTTTTTCGTGTAATCTTGTCCATGCGTGTGTCCTTTTTAGTGGATTTGGACGGGTTACCACCTGACTTATCCATTATAAAGGACTTTTTCTTTGCACAAAATAAAATTAGTGAAGATTTTGAGTCTTTTTAATATTGAAATTAAATTAGTGCAACACTAGTGAAAACTAACAAATGATAATATTTATGACTTTATTGAAGAATGGCACAACAGCGATTCTGAAAAAGAGTTACATGAATATCTGGGGCTTACTTTTGAGCAGTATGCATATTGGGTAAAAACTGACCAATTACCAATTACTGATGAATAATAGTACTTGAATTTTGTAAAGGAGTGATAAACATGTTATTTAATCCTGTGGCCATCAGATCGTTATGTTATGCGGGCTTATTATCAAGTGTGCTGGCAATAGTCGTGTGCTATTTATTTCAGGAATATGAGCCGGTTATGACAAAAGGGTTTAGTTTGCTAATATGGAGCTGTGTTTATTGCTTACATAAAAAGCGAGGTACATGGTGAAAGGATTAATATTCATAAAAACAGCACCACTAGTCTAGCTGGTGCTGTTTTCTATATGGTCAATCATATCCCATACTGAATTAGTTATTACATACATCTGATGAACTTCTCCTTCGTGATGAATGTCCTCTACTGTCATCAATTCAAGTATTATATCTGCCTTCTTTTTATCTCTGTATGTAATAGTTAGAGTAATGGAGTTCGTTTCTTGATCCATGAAACCTTTATTCACCTTATAGTCAACCGCTTTTAAAGTCCCTTTTCGGGAAAGTCTTTGCATAATTTCTTCAGTGACAGCAAACTTATCAGGGTTTTTATGTTCGAATAAATCTTTAGATATAGAATCTGGATAGAAGCTAGAAAGAAAGATATCAATATTATTATCAAGCAAACCTGCAATAAAATATTTTATGACATCTTCCTTAGGGTCACTATGGTGATTATGATCCTCTTCAGACGGAGTGAAGAATCCAATTTCTGCTTCCACTCCATTTTTCTCTATCCACTCCGTTGTGTTATTGGCATATTCTTTATATTCTTCCACTTCTGTTAAAACCTCACTTTTTGCTTCTACAAGGTCTATACTCTGTTTTCCGAGTGATGGACTAATAAAAAGATATACAGAGACACCTGCAATGATGAAGATAATAACAAGGGACCAGATAAGTTTCGAATTCATTATTGAGCTGCCCCTTCAGTAGCTTCTAGTTGTTGGCGAAGGATTTTCCATTGGTTTGCTATATTAGCTTGGCTAGTTTTAATTTCAACGTATTCACTTCTTAAATAATCTTTGTCAATTTCGGTATCCGTTTTATTTGCCATATCAATAGCATTAAGAAGCAATTGATGTGAACGATTGATCAAGACAATTAGGTTTTGATGTGCCTCAAAAAGTTCAGGATCCGGGTCTACATTTTCAACCTCAGTTACAAGGGCATTCGATTGTTCAATAGTCCCTTTGATCGCACTAGCAAACTGCTCTCTACTGTAATTTTGGGTATAAAGCCCATCTACAGAATCATTAAATGTCTTAAGTATAGTTGTCATTTCTTTAATAAAACTTTGAAGTGATTTATCGTATTCTTCTAAATATGATTTATTTTCAGCCGTTACTTTTAGATTTGCAGTAGGCTTCTCTTTTGAGGAGCATGCTCCAAGGAGAAATATAGATAATACAAGTGTTAGAGAGATTAAGAATCTCTTTTTCATTTTCATTTTAATTACCTCCAAGTGTATCTAGTTCCTTTTTTTGTATTCTGCCAAAGTAAGTAATAATATAGGGGGAATTCTGAAATCCCCCCCTGAACTCTAATAAGCTTCTGTTCAGTAACAAAAAAACAATTAAAAACTGTCAACCGAAAACATGGATTTACCAACGTTCTTTTGAAAACTACTTACAAAAGAATCACGACAGAACCAATCTCAATTTTTTATACAGAAAGTATGCATTTATAAGAATTCGCTTTAAAGGTTCTTTTGTTCTTTAAGTATTCTTTTGGTTTTTAAATCTATTTTGTCATTCCACAGCTTCTAAAATGGTACTACCAAAGCAGGATTTATAGCATTTGCTTTATTTTGGCTCCAAGCACCAAGATGGACCTCGAAGTGCAAATGGACTCCATCAGAATCTCCTGTATCCCCCATAAGACCAAGAAATTGTCCTTGTTTAACAGTTTGCCCTAAAGTGACAGCACGACCTTGTAAGTGTGCATACACTGTCTCATAGGCTTGTCCACCAATATTATGTTTTATATAGACAACATGTCCATAAGTTCCTGAGTAGGCAGACCTACTAACTACTCCGTCGGCTGAAGCCACAACCTGAGAATCCAGTGCTCCTTTAACGGGAGGGGCAATGTCCGCACCATAGTGCATTCCACCGCTACGATTACCGAACCCAGATGTATTACGACCTACAGCGGGTTTCATAAAACTACCAGGTTGTAGTGGAGGAATCTTGTCTCCGTTTGCTTGATAAGTTGCTGCATTTTTAAATCCTTCCGCTGCATTCAGAACCTTATTGACATACCATTCTGCATGGTTGTAATGCCAAACCGCTCCACGAGGATCGTTAGCATAATTGTTTTTAGAAAGGTAGTTTGCGGCGGTGTGAACACTATCTTCAACATCCCATGGGTCTGCCTTTCCGTCACCGTTACCATCAACTCCGTATCCCCGACCTTGAGCTATAACTGCTAAACTTGTAATATCTACACTTGGAGAAACCCTACCGCCTCCAATATTGTAGGACCAACCAACCCAGGTTGCGGGCATGAATTGCATGTGGCCGACAGCTCCGGCTGATGATAACATGGTGGGGTGAGTAGAGAATCCGGTTTCGACAAAGTGTATACCAGCTAGGGTATACCAGTGGACTCCGTATTTCTTTTCTGCGGAAAGGTAATATGGCATAAATTGAGGTGGAACACCACCTCCTGGTGTAATGATTCCATCAAAGCCTATGAATCCACCCCCGTACGACCCTCCACCGCTATTTGTAGATAACCATTCACTGTATTCGATAGTGCCGCCCATGAAAAGATAATTCGCTTCTATTAATTTCTTATCATTGATTCCTAAACCATATGAATTTAGGATATTGTCAAAAGTACCATAATCAGTACGTTGAGTTTTTTGAGAGGTAAAGTATTGATTTCTAGTTTTTGTTGTAGTTTTAATCTCTACTTGTCTCTCAGTTTCTACGTCTACATATTTAGTAACTAATTTTGTTACGTACACCGTTTTGGTTGTACAGATATTTTGATACTTAGGAGGATCTTCTGATAAGATTTTTCTCTCGCACGTTTCTTGTTGTACTGGAACTTGAATCTCTTCAACGACCTTTTTAGTTGTTGTTTCTTTTACCGTCTTATAGGTAGTGACAGTACTACTTTTCCATGCGGAAATATGAGCTGTGTATGTAAAAGAAGTGGAACCGTTCCAATAATCGACATGTTCAAGTTTATCCACGTATTTATCGTCCCTCTTAATATCACCTGTCTTACAGCTACCGTCTTCACAAACAGTGACTTGTGTTTCTGTCCACTCGTTATATCGGCCATATTCAAATTCAGGTGCTAAAGCGGTTGCCATCTTCTTGATAACTTCTCTTATATCTTCATTCTTTGAGAAGGCATCAATTTGGACAGTGGCTGCAATAAGTTTTTCAGGTACTCGGTATGGTTTCTCTATTGAACTATTCATATTTACGGTTGCGTTAGCACGTTCAACAATATACTGGTGAAGTTTCTTATCTTCTCCTGCTAGTCCTTCGCCTGTGCCAAATAGGAAAGACCAAGCAAGAGAAACCACTACTAGAGCAGTTATGATGGCTAGGGCAATCCCAATAATGGGAAGCCCTACAGTACCAACAATCCATGCGAGTAATTTACCTAATACCATAGCAAACTTTTTAACTGCTATTTTTGCTAGCTTCGCGGCTAGTTTACCACCTTTTTTAGCAAGCTTTTTAACTACTTTTCTACCTTGTCTTTTTGCTTGATCCTCAGCAAATTTCCTTATCTGGGATTTCTCTTCTTGTTCTCTTTCAGGAGGTAACATCTAATTTCACCCCTTTAGAGACTCAGTAAAGGACTTATTTCTAAATTTCTCATTCAATTGTCTAGTCATGTTTCGTTTATTAGGTTTTGAACGAGGAAGTAGTTCATTAATATTATAAATATCGTCTGGTTGGGTAGAGCTAGTATATGTGTCGTTTGGTTTAACTACTAACCGACCTGTGCTTTGTACTGTTTCACAAGGTCTCTCTACAACCTCATTGACTGTTAGTCTGGCATCGCCTCGTCCATATGGTGAAATGCGGTATTCCGAACCATCCTTTTTACCAATTAAATAACTCCTGTTTCTATCTACCACCATACGAATATCTGTCATTTCAGCAATCGCTTGTTTTTGTGTATATTGACCGCTATCAACTAACTGGTTATAACTCTGAATTTCTTGTACCACTCTTGGGTTTTGTGGAGTGTTTCTATTAGCAATGATTCTATTAGGATTCACATTAATAGAACGATTTAGAGTAACTTTTCCACCACCACTATCTTCTTTATAAACGTTAGAAGCTGTAGTGAGCTGACCGTCTTGAATGGCTAAATCTTGAAAGATAGTTTCTCCTTTTGGTAAAGAAGAATCACCAGAAGCAATTCGCGAAACAGTTTGGATGTTTCCTGTCTTGTCTTTAACTTGGATCACTGATTGCCCTCTTGTTGTAACCATTCTGATTGCACCAGCAGCAATTTGTTCTTGTCCTTTTGGCCCGACCATTTGAACCATTTGTTGAATCTCAGATACTTCTTTGACTTGATCGTTAACTAGTTGGTCATATGGCGTTCTTGAACTTGCCCCCATTTTATAACCGCGAACTCCTCCAACGACCCCATTTAGATACGCATTTGCGTTTCTAAAGTTAGCTTGTTTTTCAACAACATTTTCTGGTACATGTGCTTGATAGTGGGAAGCTAAAGATTTACCCCAGGCACCTACTGTTTTTACACCGGATGTCATTATATTTTCAGAATGACTTCTATTGGTCCAAGCTTCTTTTGCTCCTAGTACAGAACCCATTGCCCCTGCTGCAAGTTTGGTATCACTTATAAACTTGGCAGTAGGTGTTATTCCTGTTAGCTCACCTGCTCCGGCAACAGCGCCAGCAACTACTCCACTTAATCCCTTAACAACATTGTTTCCACCTATGATTTTATGATCTAGAGGAATATGTCTTGGCAATCCACCATCTGAAGGAGCTTTTGTCATTAAAGAACTATATTGTTTAGCAAAAGTATCGGCAGCACCCTTAGTGTTCCATTGCTGTATAGCTTGAGATTCCGTCATACCACTGGATTTCGCACTCTCAATGTAGGACTCTTTATCTCCATTGGTTTTCATGGTTGCCAGATGAGATGCAACAAAGTCTGTATTTACAGCCTTTCCAGAATACAAGGAAGCATTTTGAACTCCACTCGTTGCCCCTTTAACTGCTAATATACCTTCTCTTGCCCCCTTACCAATAACTGAACCTACTTGACTACCAATTTCATTCACGAATTCTTCTTTGTTAACTAAAATTGATTCAGAGGCGGAGCCGAGGTTGTTACTCGCAATTGAAGAGACTGTTTTTGTTATGGATATCTTCTTTTCCTGAACTGCTTTATCCCAAGCGGAGTTTCTTTTATCATTATGAGTTTGTAAATCCTTTTCAGTTGAATTAGGAGGCAACGGGTTAGAAGAGTCATAGTCTTTCATAAAGTTTTCTTTATTATTCTTCGCCCAATCATTAGTAAGACTTGTTACTGTAGAAGTAACATTGCCTGACCCTATATTTGATGATAAAGATTTTCCGATAGAGTCCTTCTTAACTTGTACAGCTTTATTCCAAGCGGAGTCTCTATTCATGTTATGTGTTTTTCGGTCTGCTTCAGTAGCATTAGGAGGCAATGGATTAGATGAGTCATAATCTTTCATAAATGCTCCTTTATTGTCCTTCGCCCAATCATTAGTAAGGCTTGTTACTGCAGAAGCAACATTGCCTGACCCTATATTTGATGATAAAGATTTTCCGATAGAGTCCTTCTTAACTTGTACAGCTTTATTCCAAGCGGAGTCTCTATTCATGTTATGTGTTTTTCGGTCTGCTTCAGTAGCATTAGGTGGCAATGGATTAGATGAGTCATAGTCTTTCATAAATGCTTCTTTATTGTCCTTCGCCCAATCATTAGTAAGGCTTGTTACTGCAGAAGCAACATTGCCTGACCCTATATTTGATGATAAAGATTTTCCGATAGAGTCCTTCTTAACTTGTACAGCTTTATTCCAAGCGGAGTCTCTATTCATGTTATGTGTTTTTCGGTCTGCTTCAGTAGCATTAGGTGGCAATGGATTAGATGAGTCATAGTCTTTCATAAATGCTTCTTTATTGTCCTTCGCCCAATCATTAGTAAGGCTTGTTACTGCAGAGGAAAAATCTTTAGCTCTTGCATTTGACGCCCCTAATCCTAATTTTCCAACTGCATTAGTGGCGATATCACTGATTGTGTTCTTTTTTTCTTGTACAGCATGATCCCAAGCTGAATTTTTATTATTGTTGTGATTTCGTATGTCTACTTCACTAGCATTAACAGGTAATGGGTTAGCAACATCGTAATCACGCATGAATGCATCTTTATTATTTTTTGCCCAATCATTTGTTAGATTGTTTACGGTAGAGTCTATAAGATCGGAAGCTTTCGCAACCTTTCCACTAGTTGATTTCATTTCTCCTACAGTAGAACGGGCTTCTTTTAGAAATTCTGCCTTTTTACCAGAAACCTCTTTATCCCACATTTTATTTAGAGAATGATCGTCTGCGTCCGGGAAGCGTTCTTTAAGACCTTTCATAAAACTTTCCTTGTTATCACTTGCCCAAGCATTTGCTTCATTATCAGCTAATGTGTTCGCTAACTTTTCATCTGCAAGGTCTTCTGCATTTTTGACACCTTTAAATTTATCTTTAAAAGCGTTTAGTCCCGCTTTGCCACGGTTAGCCAGACCCTCAATTCCTGCCATACCCGACCGTCCAGCTAGACCGCCTACTACTCCACCGCCAGCAAAACCGACTTGCCCCAGAGCAGCGGAACCCATTGGTCCCATCGGCGAACCTGCTAAAGCTCCTGCCATACCAAATACCGCTTTCCCCATCTTAGATGTAACTTCTCCAGACTTTAACATTCTTTCTGCTCTTTCTGTAGAACCTACATCAGTTCCTGCACCAGCCAGAATCCCTTTAGGATTATCACTTTCTTCTTTAGACACTTCTCCTTTACCAGTTGCTTTGTCTATACCTTGCCCCAAGCCTCTTCTAACTGCTTGAGAGAAGGATTCTCCGTTTAAAGCACCTTTAACGGAAGCATACATACCCATAATAGCAGCACCACCCATCATTGAAGCAGCTCTGCTTAAGTTATTGTTCATTTGACCACCTAGACCAATTAAGGATCTTATACTCTCTGTAATCGGAATAAAGATTATGTATAAGATAACGCTACCTAACCCAAAATCATCTTTTGCAACGGCGGTTATAACCCAATAGGTAAAAGCATGAATGGACTGTACAAGTACAGTTCCAGTAAATTCTTTAAATACCCCTAAAGTTATTCCTTTCGTTTGTGGAACTAAATAAAGAGCCACAGCTACAGGAGAAATAATCATAAGCAACATAAGAGTTAATGTTCGCATCATGTAGAAAAAGTTTGCCCATATCCACAAACCTAACAGAATACATCCGATAATTAGCCCTCCGAGAACACCTTTATCAAAGAAGGTATTTACCTTATCTAACGTATTTCCATCGATCATTGCTTTTGCACTTGAGAACCCATTTACAAACATTGAGTTGACCGCAAATATAAGTTCAAAAATAGTACTAAGATTAAAGAAGAGTAGAGCGACAATGATAAAGTCCTTAAAATATTCAATGGCACTTGTTCGATTTGAAGGGTTTATGCCTGATGAGGATATCCTCATAGCAGCAATAATAATTGAAACTAGGATGATCCCAACAGATAATGACTGCATTATGGCCATCCCCTGTGCAACTACTCCAAACTGCTCTTCACTAAAAATCCCATAATATTTATCTTCATTTTTATAGATTAATGTGTTGAGAGAATCAAGGTCTCCCTTAAAGGGAGCGTATATCCAGCCCCACATTTTCTCAAATAATATTTTAAAGAGATCCAATATCTTATCTTGCATAAAATCACCCCTTTCCTAATAAATTCCTTATCTCTGTTCAAGAAGCTGCTTGCGTTTCATTTGTTCTTCATATACTGCTTGGTTAGATTCAATAAAGAATAATTCTTCCTGACTCGGGTTTGTCTGTAACCAAACTGAACTTTTACCCATACGGAGGATTCCCTCCCCTTTATCGGGATTACCGAAGAGAATATTAATTTCACCTGCAGAGAGGTCAAAGTTTTCTTGAATTGCTTTTAAGTCAATTTTGTTTTGCTGTAAGAATAAATAAGAATGAGTATTTTGTAAGATTCCTCGAGCCTTTGCATTCGTTACAAAGCGAACAAAGTCCTGAGAAGCTAGACGAAGACCCGCATTCCTTTTACGTGCTCTACGTGCCATTTTTTCTAGGAAACTAACAGTCTGGTCAGAGTCGATTAGCGTCCAGGCTTCATCGGCATAAACAAATTTCTTTTTCGTTGCATTGTCAAGGTTCTTAACAAAATGCTCCCATAGGTAGTTCAGGATAACGTGATAGGCAATAGGGCGTAAAAAACCTTCTTCCATTTGACTAATGTTGAAGTTTACAAGTCTTGCATCATGAAGCGATTGGTTTACCCCTTTACCTAAGAAAGTTTGTCCATCAAATATAGGTTTAGAGCCAGTACGTAGAAAAGGTTTGATGGCCGCAAGAAGACGTAATGCCTTTGATTCTTTCTCATAGCGTTCCTTTAGGTATTCATATACATCTGTAATAGTAGGCTCAGGCTTCCTTACTTTCGACTGAATCAGTTGGTTATCAACCTTTACTACTTCATTGCTGAATAAGGAATCAGGGTGGGAAGTTAATTTCAATTTTTCAGCAAATATATATTGAATTGCCTCTTCTAAATAGTTTCGTTCAAATACATCCAGGCCTCGATCTTCTGAATTTTTACCACGAGCGATAATATCAAAGAAATCAAGAATATCGTTCATTTTTTCTCTTAGCGGAACAAAGCGAACATATTTCTTTCCTTCCTTCTCAACGATTTCACGTTCGTCAGTGTCTTCTAACATTTCTAATTCCTCATCTTGTTCATCAAGAGGAATATCAGTAAAGTTAATGGCTAAAGGGTTGATACAAATATCTTCTTCTTCCGAAATATTAAGATTAATACCTCCTAATCTCTTTGTAATCCGGACGAATTCACCCTCTGGATCTATTAATCTAGAATAAATATTTGCACCCGTTAATTCTCTTGCGATTAAAAGTTTAAGAGTTACGGACTTTCCACTACCTGACACCCCTACCACGAACATATTGTAGTTTTGAGGGCGGTACTCTTCATTCCCAAAACTATTAATAAATTCAAGTTGTCCAGTAATTTTATTTATACCTAATGGGATACCTCCCATATACTTCCCACTTCCACTAATGAATGGAGAAAAAGTAGATAATGCTCTTCGGTCCATATTACGAAGAGAATCAGGTAATTCATTTTTTCCAAAAGGCAATACACTTCGGTACCCTTTCTTGATACGACCCCAGGCAGTAGCTAGGGAGAAGAAGCTACTACTCATTTCATCTTCAAGAGCTTCACTATATCTGTTCAGCTCTTTTTCGCTTTGAGCATATAAGACACCAAGAGTACTAACGTTGTACATATCATTTTCACTAAATTGAATTTCTGACATTAAAAGATCAGTATCTCTAATTTTTGATTCTAAATCGTTAATTTGATCAATGTTTCCTCTTTTGGTTTGGAAAGTTAAGTTGGACTGGAGCATGGTAACTTGACGTTGCAATGTTCGGATAGCATCAGTTTTTCCAACTTTGTGAATGTCTACTAGAATATCTACTTCCCCACTTGATGTAATTTTGTATAGCCAGTTTGTTTGCATCTTTCGTGGATATCCGTCTCTTGGTATGTAGAATGGACGGAAATACGTTTTTGTTCCTAACGACTGTTTAATAATTCCAAAGTCTTCACTGTTTATCTTCAAACCTTCAGGTGAGATAATATCCCACATAGTAGGTTTTGTATCCATTTGGTAATCTGGTGTTTCCTCAACCTCTGTTTGTTTTTTCTTTTTATTTTTAGGTTCTTTAGATGGCTTGTTTTTCACTTGTTTCTTCTTTTTGGCTTCTTTCATATTCTTCGATTGCCTCCTTAACGGCCTCTATTCTTTCGTCTGTTTGGTCAGCAGTTACATACATGGCATTCTTTTCAGCTTCGATCATATCTTTAAATCGTTGCTTGACCGCTTTTCTTCTGTTAAATGTGTGATACAACAATTCGTAAATTCCTTCTGTTGGTAATAAAGAAACTTCTATCTCAGATTTTCTTAATTGGTTCTTGGCGGCATTATATCTTCTCATAAGTTCTGAGAAAGTTTTTTCTACTAATTTCTCTTCTAACTCATCTTTTGAGTCAGCGTTGATGTCACTTGTATTTATTTTGTGAGTGAAAATTAAGTAACGTTTTGTCTCGTATCTTGGTGTTTGTGTTTGCCATTCAATTAAGTCATTAATCATGGATTGTCCAAAGCTCAATGCAGCTTCGTTTAAATCCTCTGAGTTTTTCATGCTATCAGTCATATGTTTAATAGGTTCAGAGATATCGATATATCGACTTTGCAATAAGCAACTGATGGGGTAGTTTATAGAAGCTAGGTAACTTTCGAATTCTTTATCAATTGCTTCTTGTTCATCATGACTTTTTAAGAAATAGTTAACTGGTTCAACCTCAGTGATTAACGTAAAAGAGTTGTCATGGTACCGAACCATGTGGTTTGATATATCTTTTACATTTTCAAATAGTTCTTCGAAAAGCTGTGGTTCTTGCTCCATTTGTACTTCATGTTTTTTCTTATTCTTTTTCTTTCCGTTTTGGCTAACAGTATTATCTGTAACTACTTTCTCTTTCCAGGGAAGTATGGGTTCTTTCAGCATCATCTTCCAAAATACGTAGAAGACAATTGCTACAATCCCCATAATTAATAGGTCTTTCATTTTTATTTCACCATCCAGTCTTTAGGTTTACTTCCTTTTCTCCAAATCCCAATTTGTCCTTTATAACTAATTTTGATCATAATGTATTGATCAAAATTCAGATGAAGTTTTTGTTTCTTCCAGAATGCAAAGATAAAAACTACAATTAGTGTAGGGATAGCTGAAATCAGAGCAGCTACACCACCGATAATAAAATTGGGGAATAATTTGAAGACCATAGGGACATATGCATATAGGAGGGCTCCTCCTGCAACGATATAAATCAGTTGCCTCTTAGAGATGAAGCCTAAAATGGTTTTTTGCTCAGAGGACATGTCGATTGGCACTGTTTCTTTTCTCACGATTACACCTACTTTTAATAAAATGTACCCCTCTAAAATGAGGACTTAGAGGGGTAGAGAGAACAAGTATTTTCGTTTTTTTATTAAGAACCGAATCCTGCAAACCAACCAGCTATGGTTGTTGCTTTCACGATTATGAAGATTCCTAGTCCAGCCATTAGGATACCAATGAACCCTTGTGAACGCGCTTGAGGATTTCCACCTTGTGCTGCAGAAAGCTTCATACCTGCGAAGATAAGGCATCCGATTACCCAGAACCCACCAACTGCTGTAACGAAATACACGATATTAGCAAGATCGGTATAAATCTTACTGTTCTTTAAATCCCCTTGTGGTGTGATACCTGATTTTTTCCAAGCCGCTGCCGCTTCTTCTGGTGAGAATAGTATTAATGCAAATGCGAATACTGCGGTCATCGTTAGGAAAGGTAAGAATTTTTTCAAAGTCTTTTTCATTCCTGTCACCTCCTATAGTTCTATAAAGAGCAACAAAAAAAGCCCCGAAGAAACTATCAGAAAAGATACAAAAATGTACCTTTCTCATAGGTCTTCGGGGCTCTCCCGTTAGCTATTTATGTAATATAGGTATATCTTAATCCAAAACGTTAACATGGTCAATACTTTTATCCTGTCTTTATTTCCTTATTTTTAGGAAAAAAGATGATGGAATTTCTCCTACATAGCTTTCTCTATCATCAATCTAGTAGCAACACCTGCTATATATAACTCAACTGCTTTTTTATCCTCTTTTAAACCATGCTCCTCAATCTTATCAATAATATTCTGACCGGTGCCTCGATCCTCAATGACTCCTAAGAATCTTTGTAATGTAAAGCTACGACCAATTGGAGGTTTAATGATGGCATCTCTTTCTAACCCGCATGCTTCTAGATATTCACTAAGCATTTCTAATCACTCCTTGAATTTATATCCATATTTTGGACATTAGTTTTTAGCCTTATACAATTACATAGCATTTCTTACCAAGTAAATGTCACCGACACCGGATAAATACCTAACCAGTAGTTGCTTATCATTCCTCAATGGCAATATATCTAAAGAGCGAACAAGATTATGTGCCATGCCTAATCCATCAAGGGTAGTTACTAACCACTCAATTGAAAAAGTATGTCCAGTCATTGGTGAGGTTAATAGAGTATTGTTATCAATTCCACGCACTTCTAAATACTTTTTCAGCTTGCTATCACACTCCGAAACTATATTGTTACTATTATGGTTCCCAGTTTTATAGATTTTATGCAGGATAATAGAAAATTTGAAAATGATGATATGATATAAAAAGAGGATTGAATAAACGATTATGGGAGCGAGTGTATTGAGAGACAGATTTGATACGATTCTATTTATAGTTACGTTTCTAATAGGATTAGGAATCATCTATTTTATTCCGAATGGGAAGGATGGATACTGGTTTATTCCCCTAGTAATTTTTTGGGCTATTCGTTTTATAAGAAGAATAAATAAAGTAAAAAGAGAAGAGTAGTTTATAGATAAAAAAACCATGTACAATTTTTCCTGTACATGGTTTTTAGATAAAACATTAGTGATTTTCCCTCTATTATTAATATAAAAACACTAGTGTTGTATTAATTTAATTTCACTATTTAAAAAACTCAAAATGTTCAATTTTATTATTTTATGCAAAGAAAAAGTCCTTTATAATGGATAGGTCAGGTGGTAATCCCGTCCAAATCCAATAATAAAGGACCAATCTTATGGATAAGATTACACGAAAAACATCATTTGGACAATGGTTTTCACCTATAAATGTTGAATTATTTGATGATCAAGTGAAAACATTGAAATTAGATTTCTATACGAAAAAACTTACGACGGAATCATTTTTAAAATTATTACTTTATGCACAGCTTGAAGAAGTAGAAAGTCTTCATGCGTTGAGTGATTGTCTTTTTGATGATCAACTCCAAAAAGGCATTGATCTGGATTCCATTAGTATTTCTCAGCTTTCACGACGATTAAATGGGATGAATCCAGATTTATTCCAACGACTTTTCCTTGATCTGGTCGCACAAATTCATGCCAAAACACACTACACCAAACTCGTCATGCCGTTAAAAATCATTGATTCAAGCACATTGCCACTTAATTTGACTAATCATAAATGGGCAGAGTTCCGCAAAACAAAAGCGGGTGTAAAGTTACATTTGCGCCTAGTATTTATGGAAAAAGGAATTTCTTATCCTGAAAAGGCTGTGCTAACAATGGCAAAGGAACATGATCGTGGTCAACTCGAAATCATGGTAGACGACAAGGAATGCATGTATGTATTTGACCGGGGCTATCTAGACTATGAACGCTTTGATCGCATGACAGATGATGGGTACTTTTTTCTATCTAGGCTTCGTAAAAACGCAGTCATACGAGAGGTCTACGATTATAATCTACCCGAGGATACGAATGTTCTGTCCGATCAAATGGTGTTGATTGGTACAACTCAAAACCGTACTGAGAACTACTTTCGTCTTTTAAGAGTGATGGATTCAAAAGGAAACGAACTTCAGTTACTTACGAATCGTTTTGATTTAAGCGCCGAAGAGATTTCAGAGATGTATAAATCGCGCTGGGCAATTGAGTTGTTTTTCAAATGGATCAAACAGCACCTCAATATCAAAAAGTTCTACGGTCGAAGTGAATGGGCGATCCACAATCAAGTGTTTATCGCATTAATCGTTTTTTGCCTACATGTCCTCGTTCAACTCGAGACAAAAAGCAAGCGTAAAACCTTACAAATTAGCCGTTATCTAAGAGCTGTTTTGTGGAAGCCGGCACATATTTGGCTTCGGAAAATCGAAGGAAAAACGATTCCTTAATACACAAACTGTCGTCGTCGCAACTGTCTAATTGTAAATATTTTTCCAAATGGATGGAGCCACCTTTGCTTAGGTACTTACTTTTTTGGCTCTAAACGGGAAGAACTTTAAAACTGAAAATTCAGTCAGTATTTATGCAACACTAGTGATATAAAAATAATAAATATTTTAACTCCTCAGCGGTTGTTTCCCTCTAACTCCTCATCAACATAATTCATTCCATCTGTAGCTGTAGAGAAAATTAAAGGTTCTTCACCATCCTCTTCTAAGGGGACATATTCGCCACCGATAAACGAATAAAAAACACCTATTACCCAGCCATCTCCATCAGGATTTTTCAACACATGGTACTTAGGTTCTTTGTTACCCAAATAAGTAATAAGGATATGGTAACTAAAATAACCCCCTTGCTCACTCCTTGTCCAATGAGTGTATTGCTGACAGGTAGTACAAATCCAATTACCTAATTCATCTTTTTCCATATCGACATTTTCACCACAAATTAAACAATCAGGTACAATATTCAATCAAACTCCTCCTATCCAGTTGTTTTATCAAATAAAAAAGAAAGCCTATACTAAAAAGTAAGACTTTCTCCTTTAACTCCGTAAACGACCTTGTCCTGAAATTTAAAACATTTTCTTCATATGCGGTATTTTATCTCCAGCAAGAAGAAAATCGTCAATTCCTTTCCCTTCATCCTCGTTCCATAAAATTAAGTTCCCTTTGAAACCTTGAAGTTTTAATTCCTTCGCACATTCCATCAAATGTTTTTTAACGTGAGGATTTGAAACAGCGTCCGCATCGAAACATAGATTCACTTGCTCTACTCCCATTTCTTTCAATACTGGAATAGCTAAGCGCCATGCTCCTACACCCGGAAGTGCTAAGAAGGTATCACCAATATCCTCGATCTCAAGCGGATCATATAGCTTTTCTATACAATCAGCTGCAATGTCACACTTCAGAGGACCTTCGGATAACCAAGCAGTGCGAGTCTTTAGTAATTCTCCTTCTTTCCAGTTCTGTAATTTCTTTGTTGGTACAGCAACATGGATAGGTGCAGGGTTTCCTGAACCTGTCCCATGAGGTTTATTAGCGGATGATAGCCAAAAGTACCGATTACCTTTTACTACACGAATCCAACCTTTAATATCACCGTCATGATAAATCGTTGTCCATTGTTTACCTAGATTTACAAACTGTTCAGAAATAATTTCTCCTTGGAAAGCCACTTGAACTTTATTTGGTTGTTCAAGTACTCTTGCTTTTAATCCTGGCCCATTAGTTTTCACTTCAACGATATTAGGGGGATTATCAATACGGTATTGAAACCCAACGATTTCGTTGTAATGATTACGAAATGGAATTAAAATTCCTTTTGTTCCAGCGATTGTCCAGTATTTTTCGTCCTTTAGATAAAAGCCAGGTATCCCTTTAAAGTGGTCAATTTCTAATCCTTCTTGAAGCATACGAGCAATTTCCCATGGTTTATCTGGAAAACTACTGTATTGCCTTACACTAACTTGATCGTCGGTTAATTGTCTTTCTTGAGACACTAAATGTTTGTAATGATCGTCCTCTAACTGTAAACAATCCAATAAAGACCGAAATACCCCATTTAGCACATGGTTCTTCTGTTTTGGATAGCCTTCATTTAGAATTTCGATCTCATCTTGGTCTATTTTTTTCCTCTTATCACCCTTTAAAAAGTGAAGGTAGCTCGGTAAAGCAGAGTTTTTAGAGAAGAATGTTTCACTCTCTACTCGGATACATGCTACAGCTGAACCATCTATATTTACCATGCATCCACCTGTTTTACCACAAATCACACATGGAGTGCGATAATACTCAAACCAATCTTTAACTCTTGTCTGCCTCATAAGTTTCATCATCAAAAACGTCAGCCCTTTTTATACAGTTTTATAGTTTAAATACAGTCCTTGAAACGAAAGTGGTCGATTGGCGGCATAACCGTTACTAGCTTGTAGGACAGAAGAGATTCCTTTGCAACCACAATTACAATGGGGTTATCATCTTTATCTCGTCCTGCAATGGCCACTTTGTTAACTCCTTGTCGTTCTACAATTTCACCTGTGAAGATTGCAGAAACAATGTCCCCTTTGGTATACCCACGCTTCTCTAACCGCTCTTTGGTGTGCGTACCAATAATAATTAATCCTTTGCCTGTCATTAAGACCTTTTTTAGCTCTTTTAAGTTCATTCCTTTCACCTCCATTGGTTTAAATAAAAAAAGCGACCTCTGGAAAGAAGTAAATGAGAGCAACTCAAAGAAAGCTCTGTTTACCTCGATCCAAAGATCGCTAGTTTAATAGTAACCGCTAACCCGACATAAAGTGGGTTGCAAAAAAATTAAAAGAAAAAAATAGATTACTATTATTCTAGCACCATCATTTAGTTTGAATCAATACTACCCATTAACTTTCTTTTTAACCTTAACCAAAACGCGGGCTTATACCGTTCCCCTAAATCCTCACCAATCAACTCTTTTGCCAATTGATAAAAGGATGGTTCTAATTTTTTAAAAGCAACTAAGTTATCAATAAGCGGTTTATTCTGATGCTTATTGGATACACATAAATCCCACATGGCAGGTAGAACAGCGATAAGTGGCAAATTAAATTTTTCTGCTACATCTTTCGGACGACTTTTTAATGGAGTGGTTCTACTATGAATAAGTTTGATTGGAAGCTGATACTTGTCTATTAAAGTATTACTAATAAATTCTTTCCAATCTAATTGTCGATCGAAATCATCATCAACAAAAACCCATAATTCATCTAAATGAGGAAGAGAGTCTAGTGTTGCTGCGTCCATTTCACCAGTCGGTAAATCAACCATAATAAATTTGGTTCTTTTCACCGCTAAGAAATAGTTATTGGTGAATTCTTTATCTCTTTTATAGGTTAAATCTTTAATCCCTAAAGGAAACCATCTAACCCCACGATACATCCATAAAGACTTATTATTTGGTTCTGTTGTTGTATGGAAATTTTCAATTAGGGATACCCAATTGTCCGGTCTGGAACCAAATCGTTCTAGTATTTTCAAATGATGTTGATTTTTCTTTGGTACCTCAACCACGGCTATAGGTGCTTCAAATTGTTGAAGATAGATAGCGAAATCAACAAGGAAGGTAGTAACACCAGCTGATAATGGAGCCCATAGCCCTACTGTTTTTTTATTCTTAAATGTGACAAGGTCCATAGCCTCGCCTATACCGAGTGCTTTCTCAGTCAAAGAACTACTCTTTTTCCCACTTTTAGATTCCTTAATTTTTGAAGCCTTTGTTTTTTCTGTAGTGGATTCTGTCAAGTCTTCTTCAACCACTGTCTTTTCAGCTTCAACTGACTCCATGTTAATTGGTGTCTGATCAACACGTGATTCTACTTCGTCGTTGGTAACTGGGGTTTCTTTCTCAACCTCATCATCTTTAACGATTTCTGGTTTCTTATTTTCGCTAATCTTGTTTTCTTCAATTTCCCCTTTTTTAGAATTCTTTTTTGCGTCTACAACGGCTTGGTTAGCAAGTGGATCTTTTCCTTCTATCCGCTCTTGGTTAGAAACAATAGGTTTGTCATCATTCTTTTTTAACTCTCTATTATTAGATGATGGTAAAACCCCTTGTTGTTTGTCGTATTTTAAATCATTAAACTTTGACATCCGTATTTTAAATACTAAATCACTAGAACTTATACAAATAACAATGTTTGAATGGTTTGTTTTAATCTGGTTGGAGGGATCTAGAATCATTACCTTTCCGCTTAATTCAGTTTGTTCGAGAACTTTCACATCTACGAGGTCACAGCTTACTATACAGAGGACAAATGGAGAACGTAAGGCTGCCATTACTTCGCTCTTGGATTGAAGAGAAACAATCGGAATACCTGGTTCAATAGATTTAATTAAATCTTGTATTTCTTTACTATCCTTCTCAGAAATCGCTAAAAATATCTTTCTCATACATCTCTTTCTCCCGCTTCAAAAAGTCATTAATTCGAGCTCGAAATTGAACGGACAGTGGGAGTTCACCTCTTTCAATCTGTCCAAGATAACTCGTACTGACACCTACCGCCTTTGCAAATTGATATTGTGATAGGTTTAAGCGTTTACGAAGGATAATTAATCTTTCTATATCGTCTTCAATTTCAATCTCATTAAGTCTATATACCGTTACCATGAGAATCTCCTTTCTATGTAAATGAATAAAAAAAAAGACCGCAAAACTCCCCCTTATGTTAAGGAGGAATTGAGCGGTCATCGCTTTAATTAATTGAGTTATATATGTATTATAGCACACACACCATAAATTTAAAGATTTAATTAAGGAGAGATATTAGAGAATTACATTGGAGCCTTTGTTTTAAAACCAGATTCCTCAGAAGTGGTTTTAATAAAATCGAGTAACTTGTTAGAATAGATGTTTGCTAAGTCTTTCTCATAAATTGAAATCTCAATAGCATCGTAATGGGGTATTGATTTCTCTGTCTTTTTAATAAAGAATCCAGTGGATCTACTACCTTTGGATTTTACAGGTATTTCTGTGAGTTCTAATATGGCTTCTTCTGAATACTTACCGGGTATCGTATCTAGAACAATCCGTATTTTATTTTCAGTTACATCTACCTGACCCCATTTTATATCCCATTTATTTTTGGTAGTAAACCCCCATTTCTTTTTCTCTGTTGTAGTAGTATAGCAACCCTCTACGGATTGGATGATTTCTTTAATCAAGCCAGATAAATGTTTGGTTTCCATGCTACATCCCCTCCTTCTTCTTATTCATTAATTATTAATTCTTCAGTAATAAGAAATAACCCAATTTTTACGTTTGATTTAATTTAAGTTGAAGGAGAAGAACTATGTCAATAATTATTAGATTGAAAGAGTAAGTTTAGGGAAAGAAAAGTCATTTCGGATTAACCCCCGAATTTTGGACAATAACTCTCTTATTCTTTCATTTCCTCAGTTTTTTATTTTATAGATTTCTTTCATTATTCTTCAAAAAGGCCATGTTGCTTGACATGGAGCCTCTGCGGGCATGATTCTCCTGCCAAGAAGCCAGCTGTTTTACAACATTGGCATCGCCGAACGAGGCTATCATGCCCGCCACTCCAAATCAAGCTGATGCTTTGAATGAATACATCCATTACACCCGAACCTCCTTGATCACCAATGAATCTTGTTTTTGATAGAATTCCTTTGGTGACAAATCTAGTATACTAGAATGCATACGTCTCTCGTTGTAGAACTCCATAAAATTCATGACTTCTTGATATGCTTCTGTGTAGGTTTCAAACTGCCATCTGGATAGGCAATCGTCCTCAAAAATGCGATGGAAAGACTCAATATGAGCATTCATATTTGGTGTTCTTGGTGGAATTCTTTCGTGCTCAATTTTGGAATCTTCACAAAACTTTTCAAAAGTATGGGAAATAAACTGCGGTCCATTGTCTGTTCGGATTACAGGTTTTTCCAATTCATCATATTGTTGGCGTTTTAATAATGCCCTTTTCAGTGTCTGTTTGACATCATCTCCAGTGCAGCTTAATCCCATATGATAGGTAATGATGCCCCTGTCATAAACATCGATGATGGACATGACAAAGAAAAAGCGATCCTCACCTTCGATAAAGCCATATTTAATGTCAGCTTCCCATAGCTGATTAGATCTTGTAATAATGCGATTTCTTGCTAGTTTCCTAGGGTATGAGACTTTCTTTTGGCGCTGTGGGCGTAAGATGCCCAATTCTTTACAAATCCGGTATACTTTTTTCTTGTTAATTTTAAGTTTGTATTTTCGCCTTAAGACCTTAGTGAGTTTGCGATAACCATAGTTATAGCAATCACCGGCAATCTCTTCTAGTAGAAATTCTTTAATCTGTTCGTCTGATATCTTTTGACCGTCCTCTTGGATCGAATAACCTGGTGCTGGACGTCCCTCACTTACTTTTTTCTCCTCAACACGATAATTCTTTTGATAGTAGTATGTGGATCGAGGAATACCTATGATTTTAAGCACCTTTGAAATCGAGTAGCCTTTTTGAATCCATTTGTTAGCTACTTCATGCTTTTCAGCAAGTGAGGGTTTTTCTTTTTTATAAGATCCCTCAGGATCGCTATTTCAAGGTCTTTTTCACCTAATAACATTTTAAGTTTTTCATTTTCTTTGGATAATTCTTTGGAGTCTATATCTGGCAGCACAGCCACATCTACTTCACCAAATTTACCATCTTTGTATTCACGAACCCAGCGACTAACCATATTGGGATTCAGATCATACCGGCGAGCTACAAGGGTATTCTTCCCTGTGTCTTGGGCTTCCTTGATGACTTGTAATTTAAATTCTTTAGAATGTTTTATTCGTTTCATGATGTCAGCCTCCTTGGTACATTAAGCAGTATAATAAATATTACTCTTATTGTCCAAGTTCATTTTGGGGCTTATGAGATTTCTTCTCTTGGTAAGGACAAAATTGAAATGGAACTGAAGGAAATGATTTAGTTTCCCCTCTATTGTCTATTTGGAGAAACGAATGTATAATATCGGCATAAGCTTTTTTTATTTTTTTGATTTTTTGGCAATCCTTTTGTTGGGATTAGCGGATTCTATTAAACTATAAGCAGCCTTTGAGGTTGATGGAATACATGAAGTGGCATATCTATGCTTATTTCTGTAAAACTATCAATTCTCAAAGGCTTTTTTGCGTTTAAAAAACAGAAAGTCACGAGGTGGAAAGGTTATCTATAAAATTTTAAGGGGCTGTTATTATGTTAAAAAAGGATTGTACGATGGAAGAAGTTATGGAGAAGTTACAAGCGCCATTTCCTTCTAAGGACATTGAGTGGAGAGTTAGTCGTAGTGGGATTTCAGCAAAAGGACCTTGGGCGATGGTTCTAGCATATGTAGATTCTCGCGCCATTCAAAACCGTTTGGATGAAGTTTTTGGACCCGCTGGCTGGCAAAATGAATTCACTGACTTTCGAGGAGGAGTACTATGTACTATCTCATGTTTTATTGACGGTGAATGGGTAAGTAAAACTGATGGTGCTGAACCAACTAAGTTTGAGAGTTTCAAAGGAGGACTTAGTGGAGCCATAAAACGTGCAGGTGCACTTTGGGGAATTGGAAGATATCTCTATAACCTCACAGAAACGTATGTTGAAGTGTCATCTAGTAAACAACCTGGAGCCATTTATATCAACGACGAAAAGTCTAAGGTTAAGGGACATTGGATGCCTCCAAAACTTCCAGATTGGGCTTTACCAGAGAATGAAAGAGGAAAAGGAAATCAATCCTCTCGTTCTACTCAGAATCAAAATTACGGTAATTCCCAACCTCCGAAGCAACAAACAGGCAACGAACCATCCAAGCAACCTAAACAAAATCAGACGCAACCAAATAAAAAGCAATCTGATGGATTTAACCGAAATAAGGTTCTAAATGATATTGATATGTTTTTGAAGAATACAGGCTTAATTAACAAACAAGAATGGATCATTCCATTGTTTAAACGAGTTAATCCTAACATTCAACAAAACAGCCTTTCAGAAGTTGGTAAACAAGCAACAGAACAAGAATTAGTGCTTTATTACAATGTATTAAAGCCTGTTAGTGATTTAACTCTGCTTGCTAAACACTTTAAGGTTTCATTAGAGGATGTACTTAAGAGATATGTACAAATACTAGTTCCTACTGTAAAGGTTGAGAGTTTATTCTCTTGCTTTACTTATGTGACCATCGACACTGTAAAGGAAGTTTCCGAAATGGTGAAAGAGGACTTACAAACAGGAGCATTACAAAGAATCGCTTAATTAGCGGAGGTAAGCACAAAGAAGAGATTTATTCTTCTTTGTGCTTTTTTTATTTAAAAAACAAATGACTAATTATATTTGGAGGAATGAATTATGGAATTAAAAATCAACCCTACAGTACTTGGTGAAGCATTAAAGAAAGTAGAAAAGGTGGTAAACCCTAAACATAGCACTCCTATCCTGCAAGGCATATATATGGAAGTGACGAATGAAGAGATTATCTTTATTGGTTCAGATGCAAATGAAACATTTCGTTTTATGGTTGCCGTAGATGGAGAAAATGTTGAAGTGATTAAACCAGGAAAAACGGTTGTATCAAAGCAAATAACAGAAGTCTTAAAGAAGTTTAAAAAGGAAATCACCATGAAATTAAATGGACATATCCTTGCTATTGCTTCAGGACGTTCTAAGTTTGATATGAACACCTTTGACCCAGAGGAATATCCAAAGCTTCCTTCTTACGCAATTGACCAACCGACTTTTTCTTTTAAAGGAACAGAGTTTCATGCTATTTCAAAGAAAACGGTTTTTGCTGCTGCGGAATCAGAGACAAGACCTATCCTAACGGGTGTTTGCTTAAATATGAGCGGAGATTGTATGAACTTTGTTTCAACGGACTCCCACCGCTTAGGACAAGTGAAAACTACTTCTAATACTGGAAAAGACCTTAAATTTGTCATTCCAGCCAAATCTTTAGATAAGTTTAATAAAACATTTGACCTCGCAGAAGACGTACATGTTTATTGTGAGTCAGATAATCAAATTATCTTTAGAAACGGGCCATTGGTTTTCTATTGTCGTCTCTTAGAAGGGAACTATCCTGACACCTCTCGTCTCATTCCGAGTGAATTTAAATCGGAAATGAAAATTAACCGGAAGGTATTTTTAGAAGAGTTAGAGATCGTTCGAGGGATCGCCGTTACAACAGATAATGGGAAGAACGGAATTGTAAAGCTACATGTGAATGGAGCAGCTACAATTTCTTCACACACCGCTCAAACAGGAAAAGGACAATCAGTTGTTGAGTACGAAAGCATTGAAGGTGAAGAGACCGAGTATGATATCTCCTTTTCAGCTAAGTACTTAATTGACGCTCTTAAGGCGATTGATGATGATTTTGTCTTCTTTAAGTATCAAGGGAATATGAGACCATTCTTAGTCACTCCTTTTGAATCGACAGTTGATGAATTGCAATTGATCTTACCTGTTAGAACGTACTAATCCAAGAGAAGAATAAAACATTAAAGTGAGCGTTGCTATCTTAGCTCGCTCCTTTTCATTGGGAGGAATAACATGAGTACCTTTAACTTTGACCGTTTTACTCAGATAGTCGAAGAGAAAAAAGTAGAAGTGTTACATCAAAGGAACGAACAGAATTATGTATTAATGGTCATTCAACAAGGTTTGCCTATTAATGATATTAATTGGAGTGCCTTTGGAAGAGCTCACATTATGGATGTGATGGAGGAATTAGAAGATGCGATAACAGATGAAAATGAGGATGGTGAGCTATGTTTGGACCCTAACCACCCTTATACCCAAATGCTCATGATTTCCGATAAAATTACCGGTTTGGTTGATGTTCAGAAGGTAAGACCAACATCTCCCTATCCGTTTATATAGGAGGTACATGATGCAAACAAGAGATGATCTTTATCAGCATCAATATTCATTAAATACCCTAATGCTATTAAAAGTAGCATATGATGCGGGCATAAACATGAACGTCTTTTCTGACTATGCAATTAGTAGTAGCTTTGAGGACTACAATGATTTATCTATCTTCTTACGAGCAATTGAAGAGGTAGTGGAGATTTGTGAATTGTACTCAAGTTATGACAAAGACGATGAAGAAGAAATTAAATATTGGTGTAATCAAGCCAGTTATGACAATCATTTGTACAGTACAACCAATATCATTGTCTTACTTGATGATCAAATCAATAGATTCGAGAATCGAGGTTTTGGTGGAGGATATAACATAAACCAATGGTACGTAGGTTATGGGGAAATTGTTCATTTTGATAAGGGCATTCTTATCGTCTATGACGAAGAAGATGGCGCTGTTGACTGGGCAGATCCACTTTATATCATTTGTGAAGATATATTGGCAAAGATATCAGTTGAGGAGGGTGAAAGTTATGAAATGGCAGTTTGAATTATCAGATTGTCCAACAAACACTAATTATCCTATTGTGGCTTACCAAGTTAACGATAGTGGAGTAAGAAAGGGTCCGTTTCATATAGGTATTGAGGATTTCATCAAAGCTCTTCAATCTCAGCCAGATAATTTATTAGATGCTGATGGAGCAAGAATGGATGAACTTAGCACTCCTGCCCTCCCTATAGGTACCATTCGATATTCAGCAAATGAATCTCGTTCTAGACAGAGGGTAACTATGGAGATTCCTCAGAAACAATGGGATATCCGATATGGGAATGATATGAACGAATTTTTTACAATTGGTTTCCCACGAATGATTGTTCAGTATCTAGTTATCACTCATGGAACAACACAAGTCATTAGGGAAATGAGGATATATGCTGCTCTAAATGATGGAAAGCCTATAACAGATAATACACCACTTTATACCTTCCCCTACCCTAATGTAGGAAAGGAAAATGCCATTGTCTGTTGGGGCCAAAATCAACGTTTAGAAGTGGAATCTTTAGTAGACCTAGAGCATTCATTCCGTTGGTTTGTTTCCGCTCCATTCAATGAAGACCATGGAGTAAGAACAACATTAGGGATTAGCAATTTTCGAAAACTCATAGACAAGATTGAAGACAAGCCGTTTGATGACGAATGGCTGGTGCCATCTAAAAAGACATATGGAGAGTTATTTTTTAATTAATTTATAACATACCTAGAGGAGAGATTTTATTATGACAAAGGTTAACTTAGAGCAAACGGATATTTTTAGCATGTTTGATATTGTGGACGAGGTAGCTGAACAGAAAAAGCGTGAAGATGAGGAGCGCAGACAGAAAGCGGAAGCTCTTAGAAAGAAGATGGACCTAGCTAAACAAGCTAGCCCAACTACACCTTCGGCAACAGCCGCTTCTAAGCCAGAGCCAGAAAAATTCGATGTGAATGAAGATACAGTTATACGCCATTACGGTGAATCGATTGAAATCACATCGTACTTTACGACAGAAGAACTTGCGGAAGGTCTTTTAGTGAAGAAAAAAGAAGGCGAAGATGAGCGTAAGCCACTTGATGGAGAAATGCTACGCAAACGTATGGAGAAGGATTATCCGGAAATGGTGAAAGAGCACACGGAAGTCGTATTCTTAAAATCTAAGAATCTCGTAATCGTTACGCAGAAAGCAAAGAAAAAAGGAACAGATTGTATGGAGGAATCGTTGTCTTATGACAGCGGTTCTTCTTTTTCTGCTTTTCCTTTCCCTCGAATTCCTTTTACTGTACTAAGAGATTTTGTGGCAGTAGCAAGATTTTATGGGGAGGTAGAGTTAGAGGTACATGCGGATATTTATTTACAAGATGGTAAGTACTTTTTAGACTTCCCGCAACAATATGTAAATAAATACTGGGTCCAAGTAATTGAAAGCTCAGAGGACATTATTATGAGAGTAGAGGACGCGGTAAAGGTGTTAGAAATCCATTCTCACCATAATATGCAACCTATCCCCTCTTCTCAAGACAATCAGTCTGAGAGAGTGCCAGGACGCTATTATGCCATTGTAGGAAATACTCATAAGTTTTTCCCAGACATAACAGTTAGAAAATATATCTCCAATGAGTATGGTCATAGAAACCTAGAACCTGAAGAAATCTTTGAGAATCCGTTTCATAAAATTCCCGCATTTAATGAAAATGCGATTGAGGTGTGTGTATAATGACTATAAATATATTAAAAACAGCTAAGCATAATTGGTACGATTATAAGGAGTTGTTCCCATTTATCGTGTTGATTGGGACGGGTGGCACAGGCGGATATGTGGTTCAACATATCGCTCAACTTCTTGGAACTTCAAAGCAGAAGGCTGCCTTTGTGATTGCAGATCCTGACACTATTGAACCTAAGAACTTAGGTAATCAGTTGTTTTTGGAGAATGAAGTAGGTCTTAAAAAAGCAGATGTCCTTGCAAGTCGTTATTCGGCTGCGTATGGCCTTGATATTGGGGCGTATAGTGATTCTTTTGTTGAAGATACAAAACAGCTCAGAAGCCTATTTTCAACGGAATACATGGACACGAATATCAATCATAGCAATACACTTATCCTTCCGATTGTTATTGGATGTGTAGATAATAACTTTAGTCGTAAGATCATGTATGATTTTTTCAAATCGACTAGATGTATCTATATTGATAGCGGAAACGAAAGTGTAACTGTTCCTTACGATTGGAGAACACGTCCTCAAACACAATGGACTGAAGAGGAACATCAGGCATACAAAGAAAGCGGTTGGAGTGGACAAGTAGTTACTGGTGTTAACCTGAATTTATTCAAACAAGAGTGTATAGCAGAAGCTTTTCCAGACGTTTTAGAGGATGATGATGAGGTACGGCCGAGTGAATTATCATGTACTGATTTATCAGCTTCTGACCCTCAGAGATTAATAGTTAATAAGTTTGCTGCGTTAGCTATTACTAATATATTAACTCAAATAGTCGAGGAAAAATCAGTAGGTAGTCATATTACTTTTTTTCATGCGAAACGTGGTTACATGCGATCTACTGATGTAAAAGCATAATAGTTATATAGAATATAATATAAAGCTGAGGAACCAAGTTAACATAGAAGTAAAAGGATAGGTGACCAGGAATAATACCTGCATGCATCTATCCTTTTTTTATAACCAATAACTCAATTTAGTAATTAAGCTTAAGAATAATTTTCAAACCATTAGGGATGTAGCTTCTTTACCATATAACTGCGCCCACTCATTTCTAAAGTGGCAAACGTCTTTTTCAATTGATGGATGTTCAAGCATCGCTCTTATTAACTCAGGTGAAGTAGTTATTCCGTGTGCTCCTGCCAATGTAACATTTAGAAGTTGCTTAACATTTTTAAAACTTGCTGCTAGGACTTGGCAAGGTAAGTTATGTATTGAAAAAATCCGAGTAATTTCAGAAACTACATTAGTCCCATCTCCTAAATTATCAATCCGGTTTACATAGGGAGCAACATAATCTGCCCCAGCTTTGGCTGCTACAAATGCACTTAGAGGGGTATATACAGTCGTAGCTAGCGTACGTATCCCTTCTGCTTTTAATAGCTTTATAGCTTTTATCCCTTCTATTGTAACAGGAACTTTTATAACAACGTCTCCAGATATGGAGTTAGTCACATAACGAGCCTCTTCTACGATATTCTCTGCTTTTCCAGAAATCACTTGAACAAAGAGCTCCTTCTCTTCTCCAATAACTTTTCGTATTTCTTTCAATAAAGGAAAAAAAGTTTGTTGTTCTTTCACAATAATGCTGGGATTAGTGGTGACTCCATCAATTGGAAAATATTCATATAAGTCTCTGATTTCCTTAACGTTTGCAGAATCAATAACTATTTTCATGTTTTTCACCTCTAAGTAATAAAGGCTTAACCTTTGTTACTTCTTCTATTGAAGATGTGTCAAAGTTAAGCCTCTTTTTTTCTGTATCTTTATCTACTAATAATCTGGATTGCACTTCCTGGTTCAATGTCAGCAGTGATATCTGCATCTTCAAGGTACAGAGTTCCAGGTAACTCTGGATTTTGTGAACCATCAAACTTTAAGGTGATATGGCCGAGTGATACTAGATTTTTCTTAACAGCATCTCCTACAGCCGTAATAGAATACTCTTTATCACCCATTTTAAGAATATCTCCCACTTCAATGTCCCTTTCAACAGGGTTTACATCAATAAGTAAGCAATACTCAGCTAATTCTATTGGTGCGTTTTCTCCAAATAAGATAAACATTTTTTCTCCAAGAAATTCAGATACAGAAGGTCCAAGTTTATTAATTTTTGTTTCATATTTTGTTACCATTATGAAGTCTCCTTACGTTAATTCTTTTCAAAATCCTACTATAATTTTACATTAATTTAATCATACAATCCAAAGCTTGCTAGCCATGCAATAAACACAGTTGGAGCTCCGGTTAAAAATCTTGAATAGAGTACTGATGGCACCCCTACCTCTACTGTTTCTACCTCTGCTTCTGCTAACCCTAAGCCAACTGGAACAAAATCAGCAGCTGCCTGAGCATTGATTGCAAATAAGGCTGGTAGTGCTAGATGTGCAGGGATGTTACCTTTACCAATTTCTACACCAATTAAGGTACCTACTACTTGTGCAATAACTGCACCAGGGCCTAAGAATGGGGATAATAGCGGGAAGGAACAAACAAGAGCAATAACTATTAGTCCCCAAACATTTCCTGCAAACGGAGAAAGGAATTTTGCGAATACGTCACCGATTCCTGACTCAATGATAATACCAATCAGCATCGCAACAAATGCCATAAAAGGAAGAATGGTTTTAATTACCGTATCAATTGCTTCACGTCCAGCTTGGTAAAAAACACTTGTAATTGAACCCATAGCCATTCCTACTCGTGCCATGATCCCTTTAGGTGCTTGTTGTTCACTAATCTTTTTATTTGTGCTGTATTTGCCTTCTTGTTTTACCTCTGGAGTATTTTCTTCTTTTATACTTGATTGTTCTATTTGAGAAGCATTAGTAAGCTCAATATTATCAACCTTTACTCCTGATACATAAATATCTTCAGTAATATGCTTAGCTAGAGGTCCACTTTGACCAGTAGGCATGATATTAATGGTAGGAATTCTCTTCTGTGGGTATAAACCACACCGCAACGTTCCACCACAGTCAATGATCACACAAGCCATTTCACTTTCTGGAACAGAAGTTTTAAATCCATCTACAAGCTCGCAACCAGTTAATTCAGCAATCTTATCAGCAATATCTGGTCTTTGACCACCTGTAATATAAACAACTTTATTTTTTTCATCCGTTGGGGTAATTACTAGAGGACCACCAAAGCCACCAGAACCTTTTGTTACTTTAATTGAGTTAAATGTTGTCATCTTTTCCACCACCTATAATTGAACTGTGTCTTTTAATTTTACGTTTTGCTGTTTTGCCACATATGCTGTTGTTAAATCTGTTACCCAACCTCTTAAAAAGTTCGTTACTATACCAACTAAGAAATAACGAAGAGCCAATTCTGTAACATCATGTCCAAGCGTTGTTATACCAGCAGCAATCCCTAAGAATACGAATAATTCACCTGGGTTAACATGTGGGAATAATCCATTATGTGTGTGACAAGAATAAGATGCGGCCGCGTAATAACTAGGCTTATATTTTTCTGGTAAGAAACGCCCTAGAGATAGTGTCATTGGATTTGCTAGAACGAATGTCCCAATAACCGGTAATACAAAATATCTTGTGAAAGGATTTTTACCTGACTTTTTGGCTAATTTCTCTACTCTTTCCTGCCCAACAAAGTGTACAAGAGCATTCATCGCTACCAATAACATAATGAGAAGCGGTACTATACCAGTAACAAGATCTACAAAAACCTCTCCACCATGTCTAAATAGATTCATAAATCCTTCAGCTGCTTTAATAACAAGTTCCATAAAACCACCCTTTTCTATTTCTTATTAGGAATTAAATAATCAATCCAACCCTTTTTCACTCTTAGTTCTCCACCCTGTGAAATAATGTCATAACTTCTAAGGGCATCTGCAATAGCCAGCTTTGTTAATTTATCTAGCCCATTAAAATCCTCTTCAGCAATTTTTAACAAGTACTTTCCTTCAAAGCCTTTCAGTTCTCTCACCCGAGAAAACACTGTTACTCCCTGCATTTTTGCTGCTTTTATTATTTTATTTTTTTTATCAATACAAAACATAACAACTGTACCTGCTCTGAACATGCCTGTTTTCTTTCCTATGGCTACTCTACCCAATGCCCTCATTTCAGCATAGTTTTTATTGAAATGCCTAATTTGAAGAAACCCAAATATGCTCTGTACCAACCATGCTATACCTATAATAAGAATCAAGTAAAAAATCATATTTTGTCTCTCCTATCCCCTAAAATGCCGGAAACGCTTTCCAAAAGTTGTATGAAATATTAACTACATTCTTACTGCCTTTTCTAGTAATTGAGCAAGCGCATGATAATTATCTACATTAGCAAGCTGGTGAGTAAGTTCTGTGTTATTTGCTATTTTTAATATTTCATCATAAAGTCTAACAATAAAGTGTTCACTATTATCAATTTGATTTTCTGGCAATGCCAGCAAGAAAATTACCTTTACTTCTTTTCCTTCTACATTTATCTTTTCAGGAAAAACACCAAGTGCAAGTTCTACTGAGTTAGAGTTTTTATTGATCGTGTGTGGAAAGGCGATATAATTCCCAAATATCATGGATCCTTTTTTTTCTCTCTCCTCCATGCGTTCCTTAAATCCTTCATCCAAGTAGCCCTGAACTATTAAGGCCTCAATCATAGTTTCTACACCTTTGTGGTAACCCTTGCCACTATCTAAGATGAAAAATTTTTCCTCTGTAATGAGTCCTCTTAAAATGGATTGGTATTCACCTTCATTATTTATCTTTAAATTTTTCATAAAGGTAGCTACTTCAATCTCTTTGTTTACCTTTCTTTCATCAAAAATCTCGCTGATTTTCACCAAAGGAATGCTTGGTTCAAAAGGTAATTTCACTGTTGAAAAGGCGATATCATAATTGCTTATGAGATCTTCTGTGACCTCATTATCAGAGAATAGATCTAGCTCAGTTTTATTATTTAGAACTCTTTCTAATTGCATGGCTATTAATTTTGCTGTTCCTCTTCCAGTTCCACAAATGACTGCTGCCTTCCTGAATCTTTTAACTTTTACGTCATTATTTGCTATAAACACCCCAAAATAAAATGCCAAGTACCCTAGTTCGTCCTCTGATACTACTAAACCACTCTGTATTTCAATCACTTGTCCTGCAATCTCTGCCATTTTGTAAGCGACAGGATATTTCTCCTTCACATCTCCCAGCAACGGGTTTTTCAACCGGAGACCAAATAACAATCGATTGAGCATAAAAGTAAGATGATATTGGAGATCTATAAAAAAGGAATGATGTTCATGAATGATTTCTTTTTTAAAACCTAATTGTTCAATAATCTGTTCAAGTAATCTTTTAACATCTTCTGTTATTTTAACCTCTGCCAATGATCGATTATTGGTTGGTGTCCGTCTACCCGCTATAGGTATTGTGATAAAGAGAATTTCTAGCTCTGGAATATTAATTGGTAGCTTTGATTCCAAAACCTTTATAATTTCAACAGCTAATTCATAATCTTTTGTTCCTAATAACTTTTCATGTTTTTCATTCAGTTTCTTTAAGGAATGATTTTTTAGCAAACGATCTAACATTACGATAATAAATTCTAATAATCTCGTTTTAGTTGTAGATTCAAAATCATATTTATTGCAGATTTCTACAACTTCTTCAAGGATATCTACATCAATTGGATAATTACCATATAATAAATCAAACATGTTATCCAAGATAAAGAATCTTTTATCGTGCTCTTCACCAATTAATTGCATTCCTTTGTTTTGCTTGCCCTGGATTACTAAATTATAAGTTCCTAAGGAAACTGATGCCTTTTTTAGTTCGTTTATTATGGTAGTTCTCCCCAAATGCATCTCATATGCTAAGTCATCTAAAGTGTATGTTTCTTCGCTGTTTATCAAACAGTTGATAATAAAGGCTATCCTTTGTTTTGACGTATCTAAATTTTCGTTTTCTGAACTTCTTCTATTTATTAAGTTATGAAATGGATCATTTTCCTTAATGTCTAGACGATAGCCTTTTCCTCTTTCATTTGTAATTAAAGCCAAATCAATTAAATCCTTATTTAATTGATTTATATCATTTCGGATTGTTCTAGGACTAACTCCTACTAGTTGTGCTATTTCCTCTAACGAACAGGATGTTTTCTTTTGTAATACCTCTATTATCTGAACCTTTCTTTCGTCCAGTTTAAATTCAGACATTTCATCACCTCTTTCAATAATGGGCCGTTTAGTGGAGGAATAGGTGCGAGAATCCTTTTCCCCCTGGCACCCATCAGGCTTTGACTTGTCTTTTGGACCTTAGCTTACTTATCCTCGTGATTTTCCGCCCGAAATATTAAATGTCGTACCTGTTATATAACTTGCACGATCAGAAGCTAAATAAGAAACAAGATCGCCTATTTCTGTTAACTTTCCTTCTCTTCCAAGAGGAATTGATTTACTATAATCTGTTGATAATCCATCTACTGTAACGCCACGTGTATATGCTAGGGCTTCATTATAAGCGTCTGTTCTTAATCCTGTTGTTTCTATAATTCCTGGAGCAATTGCAACCACTCGGATATCGAACTTTCCTAATTCCTTTGCCCAAGCACGTGAGAAAGAGATTACAGCCCCTTTTGTTGCTGAATAACAACTTTGACCAGCTGACCCTTCTTGGCCTGCCTCGGATGCAACATTTATAATAACACCCTTATTTTGTTTTATCATTTCTTTTGCAGCAGCTTGTGCAAAAAGATATGGCCCCTTTTGATTAACTGCTACCATTAAATCAAAATCTTTTTCACTTAGCTCATACTCAGGTTTATCTCCCTTATCATCGACTAATAACCTTGGTAAATTGATTCCAGCATTGTTTATTAGTATATCCACTGCACCGTAAAGCTCAACAGTACTACCAACTACTCGCTCAACACTTTCCTTCTTTGTTACATCACACTTTAAGATGTATGCACCACTTTCTAGTTGTCCTTCCTCACCGTTTAGGTCAGCAACAACTACTTTTGCACCATTTTTTATAAGTTCATTAGTAATGTTTAACCCGATTCCAGAAGCTCCACCAGTAACAATGGCAACTTTTCCTTCTAAACCTAACCAAGTGTTATCCATGCTCTTACCTCCTTGTTTTAATGAAAACACTTTCAACCCCTGGCTTTATTATAAGAATAATAGAGTTCATGATTAATACATACTTTTTCACACTAATTTGAAAATTAGTGTATTTTTCTATAGTTGGAGTAAACCGAACGGGGGATTCTTCAGAAATAAAAAACTAATAGACTGCTAACAAACTAGGATGAACAAATAATTTGGTGATATGTGCTCGATGATATCCTTCTTTCTGTAGTGTAACTGTAGCTTATCTAGTAGCACATATTTCTGTAATTTAATCTAAAAAAGACTAGTCATCATACGAGGCCACTGAAAAACTTACTTTTTTTATTCTCGAATCTCAGTTCAATACAAAAAAGGCAATTTGCCGTCTGTTTTTTAGACGGTAAATTGCCTTTTTTCCGTTTCTCTTTTATTCTTTTTCATTAAGGAGTTTTAGGATCCACCCGGGCGGCGATAGCTATGAGAGTATGACTTGATTGCATCACCGACAGTGGGAGTGTAGATGATTGGGAGCATTTCTGCTAAGTGTTCTCTTAAAAGCTGGTAAAACAAAACGACATTACGGTTATAATAAATCATAAAGTAGACCCTGTTTAAATAGATTCGTCGTACGCATCGAATATTGTTCATAAAACCTATTTACTTGTTCATCCAGGGTGAGCACTTGTGGCGGTAACAGACCGTCGAGTCCAAGGTCTTCCCTTTCCTTTTTCGTAAAAGCTGTTCCTTTATTCAAAAAAGGATTAGTGAGAACCTTTATTAGTTACTGCTGATTTTGATTATATAAAAGATTTTCCAGCATACTATTATGGCGATTAATACAGCTATTTTTGTCGCAATTGTTTCAGCTTGTATCATAACCATGGTAATTGGGTTTGATGAAGAATTACTCAGATAAACGTTTGAAAGGATTTGAGAATAGTGTTTAATATTTTCAAGAAGAAAAATAAAGTTACCGAGATATACTCACCTGTAATAGGGAGTATCCATGATATAGAAACTAATTAGTGTTAATAGAAGTTTTGCGAAGATATTTATTAAAACAGAAATGTCTCAAGCCAGTGTTACCAACGGTTTGAGACGTTTAAGATTCCATCGACAATTAGCGTTAAAAGGTTACATGCGATCCACTGATGTATTAAAAGCAGAATAATTATTTAGAATATAATTTAAAGCTGAGGAAACAAATTAACATAGAAGTAAAAGGATAGATGACCAGGAATAATACCTGTAAGCATCTATCCTTTTTTTTATAACCAATAACTCGTTTTAGTAAACAAAAATAGTGACTGTTGTTAAACTAAAGCCCCCTTTAATTTAAGTACAAACCTTCACAAAGTTAAAGAAAAAAGCGAACCTCCACTTTGGGGAAATCGGGATTTTCATTTATTTTACCATCAAACATTACAGGCTCTAACGATACTGTTTATCCTGAGCAAAAAAAATACACCATTGAGAGAAATTTCCCTATGGTGCATTTTTTTGTAATTTAGTTGATTTTGATTGGAAGTGTGTTTCATCAATATCAATTTTAGATAAAGCATTATTAAGATTGTCTAAATCTTCTTTTGTTAATTCTATAACAGCTCCACCTAAGTTTTCTTCTAATCTGTGTAATTTTGTAGTACCTGGGATTGAATAATAAATGGTTTTTGAGCTAATTCCCAGGCTAGTACCACTTGGGCAGATGTTGCGTTCTTGCTTTTAGCAACCTCAGCAATTAATGTTAATAATGCTTGGTTATGGTCAATCACTTCAGGGTTGAATCTTCCCATGAAGTTTCTATAGTCATCTTCATCATATTTTGTATCTTTTGTATATTTTCCGCTTAAAAAACCATTTCCTAATGGGCTGTAAGCAACAAAAGAAATCCCTAACTCTTCACATATATCAAATAATTCCTTTTCAGGTTCACGCCACATCATTGAATATTGATTTTCAATTGCAGCTATTGGACATACAGCATGTGCACGCTTCATATAATCAATTGGTGCATTAGATAGCCCCCATGCTTTAATTTTTCCTTCTGCCATTAGTTCTTTCATTGTTGTTGCAACAGCTTCTGGTTCTACATTAGGGTCAATACGATGTTGATAATATAAATCAATGCAATCTACTTTCAATCTTTTTAACGAACCCTCCATTTGTTCTCTAATGGATTCTGGTTTGCTATTTAAAATATGTTGAGGGCGATCATTTACAATATCTGTCCCAGTGATTCCGAATTTAGTCGCAATCACAACCTGCTCTCGAACTGGTGCAAGTACTTCGCCCAATAATTCTTCGTTGGATTCTCCATAAACAACAGCAGTATCAAAGAAATTGCACCCTAGGTCAACAGCTCTACGAATCAATTTGACCATTTCATCACGGTCAGCGGGTTTCCCATAAGCATGGTCCATTCCCATACAGCCTAAACCAATTGCAGATACTTTTAATCCACTATTTCCCAATTTTCTCATTTCCATATTAACACTCTATGCCCCTTGCTTTTTTCGCTATATTGTACAAAAATGAGTATTAAATATCTAATTTACGGGTACCTATCCATTGCACCATTGCAGGATCCCTATGTGAAAAGAATAAGCTCTCTTTCGTATCTAATGTGGCGATTTGATCCATATCCTCTTGGCTTAATTCAAAGTCAAAGATATTAAAGTTTTCGACGATTCTTTCCTTACGAACAGACTTTGGAATCGCAACAACTCCTCTTTGGGTCAACCAACGTAAAGCTACCTGAGCCACAGATTTATTGTGCTTTTCAGCAATTGATACCAAAATTTCGTTCTGGAACAAGTTATTTTTCCCTTCAGCAAATGGTCCCCAGGACTCAATCTGAACATTGTTCTCTTTCATAAAGTTATGACTTTCAATTTGTTGATTGAATACATGTGTTTCGACCTGGTTAACTGCAGGAACAACCTCATTATGAATGATTAAATCAATCAATCGGTCTGGATGGAAATTACTCACTCCGATTGCCTTGATTTTACCCTCACGGTACATTTCCTCCATTGCGCGCCAGGAGCCATGTACATCGCCAAATGGCTGATGAATTAAATACAAATCAAGATAATCCAATTGCAGTCTATTCAGCGACTTTTCGAAGGCTTTTTTGGTGCTCTCATAACCTGTATCCTGTACCCAAAGTTTTGTAGTAATAAATAATTCTTCTCTTGGAACACCACTACGCTTAATTGCTCTACCAACAGCTTCTTCATTTAGATAAGAAGCAGCAGTATCGATCAAACGATAACCTGCCATAATAGCGTCATAAACAGCTTGTTCACATTCATTTTCATCTTGAATTTGAAAAACACCAAAACCTAGTATCGGCATTTCCACACCATTGTTTAAAATAACTTTTTGCATAAAAAATTCCTCCTATTTATTTAATTTTGAGTGTCTTTTTTTGTCCACTCTATTTGTGTATTTAATAGTATGTTATTGTGTTAACAGCCTTGTGAAAGACATTGATGCCAACTTCCATTGTTCCTCCTGTTGCACATATACCTCAGTAACCACAAACGGATTCGTTACTTCATTTCCCCCAACAACAGCTACTAGGACTACTTTATTTAGAAGAATGGCAGTTTTACCAATTAGCTGAACAGATGTTTCTTGAATATCTATATTCTTATAAATAATAGAACCGTTATTAATTACGTCAATTTCCTCGTTCTTAGAAAATGTAGCCCCCATGTGCACGAAAACTGCTTTTTCGTGAAAGAGATTACTTAAATCATATAGTTGTCTCTCCATCATCCATTCCCATTTATTCTTTGAAAGAGCTATAATTGATTGTTCCATATTTATACCACTCCCTTTTTACTATTATTTCTTAATTCAATCCTTTTTACGTTCACATTCATGTTTTTTAAAATGTGAAGAGCACCAAAGCTAAGAATAGTCATCTCAACACATTTAAAGATGTAGTAAAACTAATATTTATTATACGTAAATATTAAAAAAACCTATTATCTATTCGTGTTCAATGTTTGCCTAATCCTCTTTAGGTGCATTTACAGAACCATATTTTTCAAATTATAATGTACATACAAATCACAAAGAGAAGGGGAGAATTCATGCAAGAGAAAACATTAACTCAGCAAGCAGAACTAGCAAGAATCATCGAGCGTCATACAGGTACGAACGGTGTTCACGAGACTGCTATTCCTTCGTTGTCTTTTGTTCGACGTTATACTGATAAAGATCCCAACTATGGGGTATACAAGCCATCTCTTTGTATTACGGCTCAAGGTGTGAAAGAGGTATCGGTAGGAATGGAGGACTTTAGATACGGACCTGGAGATTACCTTGTTGCATCTGTCGACTTACCAGCAACAAGCCACATCATTGAAACATCGCCTGAAAGTCCTTATCTAGGTTTCATACTAGAACTTACTACAAATGAAATACTGGAGGTTTTGGGCGATGCAAACTTTTCATCTGCTTCAGAAGGAAGTTCAGGGCGAGGCATGTTTGTTAGCAGACTTAATCCTTCTTTGTTCGATGCTGTAGTGAGATTAGTTCGACTACTAGATACCCCAGAAGATATTCCGACACTTGCTCCTTTATTCACAAAAGAAGTGATTTATAAAGTTCTTAAGGGGGAGCATGGAGATACGCTTAAGAAAATTGTAGTAAAAGGCAACAGTGCCTATCAAATTAAAAATGCCATCCAACTAATTATGACTAACTATGATAAACCTATTAGGGTTGAACAACTGGCAGAAACAGCCAATATGAGTGTTTCTGCGTTTCATAAGCATTTTAAAGAAGTAGCTGCAATGAGCCCTATTCAATTCCAAAAACAATTAAAACTTCAGGAAGCTCGTCGTCTGTTATTATCGGAGGCCACAGATGCCGCTGCTGTGGCCTATCGTGTAGGCTATGAAAGCCCATCGCAATTCAGCCGTGAATATTCACGTATGTTTGGTTTACCGCCAATAGAAGATATAAAGCGCCTTAGAGAAAAACACGAACAGAGGTTAAATGCTTAGCCAAAAGTCTTGATTAAAAATTAGTTAGAAATGTCGATTTCCCATGTGGAGGTCGGCTTTTTACTTATAGGGATTGGGCTCAATGACCCGATTGTTTTATAAGCAAAAAAGCATCCCTTATTTTAAACGAACGCTTCTTTGTTTAAGTTCTATGCATCAGAAAACTATCAAACAGGAATTGCTTCACTAAAATTACTAAAATCATGATTTATAATCTCTACTAATTTAAATTCTTCGTTCTCATATTCAATTTTCAAAATGCAACAATTGCCGATTCTTTCTTTTTGTCTAATGGAACTTGTATGTTCCCAGTACTGCATAAATTTTCTACAAGCTGCTCCGTGAGAAACGGCTAAAACCACTTCATTATCTTCTTCCATTATTTTTTGACAAATATCAGCAACTCTTTTTTGAAATTCTATTTCTTTTTCTCCACCATAATTAGCAAAGAAATCACCGTAAGGAAGCGATGGGTTTAAATCTTCACTTTCACCTTCAAAGGCCCCGAAATTCCATTCCTTTAATCCTTTTAATCTTGTATAAGGCAGATCCGTCACAATTTCTAATGTGTCACTTGCTCTTTCGGATGTCGAACAATAGGCATGGTCAAAGACTATATGGTTCTCTTTAAAATACTTAGCTGCAATCTCTGCTTGTTTGATTCCTAGTTCAGTAAGTGGTGAATCACACCAACCTTGAATTTTTCTTCTTTTATTAAATAATGTTTGTCCATGTCTCATGAGATATAACGTCTTTTTCATTTGTTTCCCCCTAAAACTTTATATCAATTTGTTAGCTTACGCTTTTCGTTGTTTCTTACAAATTTTAGAGCATAATGAGTACCACTGATATAAATTCCCATTATAGATAAGTAGTCTATTAAAAATTGCATGGTGGACTCACTACTATACCAACCAAATGGGTTATATATGGTTAATTTAGAAAGCAGCTCTCTCTCAAAGGAACTCTGCACTCCGTAGACAACAATCAACACAGCTATACCACGTAACAAAATATTACGGATACGGCTAGTGCTCGAAATTCCCGTCATCTTGCGCATGGCATTGATAATTGTCCCCCAGGATAATCCTATATGGATACTCATGAAGATAAATCCCCAATAGGAAGTCATAACGTGTATCTGTAGTAGGATCATGTCATTGTTTGTAATAATGTTAGGAAATATATCACGGGAGATGGGCACGGAACTTATCATTACAGCAGCCATAGATACAAGAAAAAGTAGATTGACCAATATACTCAGGATACGTCGGAAGTTGTACTTTCCTTTAAGAATGGTCTCATACCATCGACGATTTAATATATTGTGTACAATAAACAATACAAGTAGGACCACTCCAACCGTTTCATGAATTGTATTCCCAGTAATATGATAAGCCATGGCAACTAACATGAGAACTGTCATAGATACGTCAATAACAAGTCTATATAACATATTTCGATACAAAAGGTTCTCCTCTTTCTATTTTATTACTACATAATGAATTTTGGGCTAGAACGTATGATTATCGATTAAATACAAGTGTCCATCTAAGCAAAAAATAACCTAATAAACTCTTATGTTTCTTGATTAAAATGAGTTATTAAAAGAACCTTCTGGATGATCGCAGTTTTTTCTTTTTCTCCCACTAAGCCACTTCCTAAATCATCCAAACTATCGTCTACTGCTTTTACCTCCCACTGATGAGCAGAAATGCCTTCAATCTGCGAGTCTATATTGATTTTCTTTAATCCTGTAGCATTATCCAGTTCATAACTCTTCATGTCATCCAACGTATTAACGAAGTCATCTCGTTCCCGATTCGCATGGCATGAAAAGCAGCGCCCAATGTCTTCCTCGTAATCTACTGACTTGTCACCATTGAATTCCTGATATAGCCAATCCCCGTTACGCATTTCAGATGGGTTTTGTTCACCCCAGCCTGTGCGTTTTTCCATAACGAAAATTTCAGATAACTCTTCATCTCTATAGATTTCAAGAGTAATTACAGTTCCACTAGGAAATGGTTGCCCGTTCTGTACAGCTTCGATTGCATCCCGACTCGTGTAGAGCTCTTCTCTGACATTTCCGCGATTCACAGTCGTGTAGTTGATACCCTTATCGTAGTTCTCTGGAAATTGGACAAGTTCACGTCCTGACTCGGATAACTCCTCTCCAGAAGTGTCATCTGCTGCCTCTTGTTGGTTGGAAATATCATTTCTCTCATTATTAACGTTACAAGCTGTAAGAACGAGGGACATCATCAATACGAGGGACTGAATTAATGGTCTTTTCATACTTTCCTCCTCCAAATGTCTTTGTACCTTGCCCCTTCGTCTTCAAATAACTTTTCATAGAGTTAAAAGTATATAAAAACTTGGGGTATCTTAATCATAAGACAAATGGAAAAGCATCCGTTATAACAATCATCTCTAATCATTGCCTAATCCTATAAATAAATAACACAAATTACTTATCGAGTAACTTCCTTTTGATAAATAAGTTACCAATTTATTGTTGTTTTGCCTAAATGAACCGTCTTTATCTCCTAACAACAATACTTGAGTTTAACCTGCGTCGAAGTGCCGTGTCAGTCTTGGTTTCATGTTACCTTTTTTTGAGGAACGTACGTTAAAAATATACGAGCTTAACCCTCGAAACTCTAGCTCTTCTAAACTAAGACATACTCGGATGTAGCATCATATTAAAATAAGCTGATTTCCCCTAATATTGGCTGGTCGATTTTTTCTATGGACCTGTGAAGTATGTACTTAAATAAGTCGAGTAGAAGAGAACCTCTCTACCTTGCGGTAGATTGTGTTCTCCCCCCTCACAGAACCGTGCTTGCGCTATTAACGCACACGGCTCCTCCTAGTTATCATTTACAGAATATAGCTAATCTCATCTCTAAGTTCATAGATATTTACCTTAATTCTTGGTGAAGGAAGTGGATATTTACTAAGAAAGAGATTAAATTTGTCCCATGTAAAGGACTTTCTTTGGCTTCTTCTGTTTAGCCATTTAAATAGTAACTTTTCAAGTCGCTCTTTGAAGTTGTTAACAGTTTGGATGTTATCTGTCATGCAATAATAGTTGTAATAACCAGTGAGCGAGCGTTTAAATCTATCCATAATCACATGAATATCTTTATTTCTATTAATCTTCAGCCATTCTTTAGTCTCTTTTAGCTTACCTTGCACTTTCTTCCTGCTAGATTTCCGTTTCACACGAAATTTACCTTGTTTGCTCTTCCCGCAATAGTGGGTAAACCCTAAGAAGTCAAAAGTAGCTGGTTTACTATTCTCATCTCGCTTTGTATTATGTTCTGCAAACCGTCCAAAGGAAATAATTTTCGTTTTATCCTCGGCTATTTCCAGGTTAAACTGCTTCAATCTAAGCTTTAATGAATGGAAGAATTGCTGAGCTTCGCTCTTATGTTGGAAACAACATACAAAATCATCTGCGTATCTTACTATATATGCCTGCCCTTTACATTGTTTTCTAACCACTTTCTCAAACCATAAGTCGAGAACGTAATGGAGATATACATTGGCTAATATCGGAGATATTACTCCACCTTATGCAAAGAAAGTGATTATGCAAAGTAACCAATAAAAAAGTTATTAATTCAACGATTCTAGTCTATTTACTTTGCATAATAACCGAAAATGAATTATGAGCTTGATGCTCAAATTATCATTTTGGGAGGAAATACATATGCAAAAGAAACCGTTGGATGCATTAATTCAGGACCTAGAACAAGAAATGATTCGGCTTGGCTATACCGAGGGATCTATGAGGTTTTACCGAAGTAGATGGCAGAAACTGCTCCAATTTGCACATGAACAAGGTGAAACATACTATTCGGAAGGGTTGGGAATTAAGTTTGTTGAAAAATACTTTCATATCCTCGAAAAAGATTTTGATAAATCTCTTACACAGTCAGAGACTCAAGAACTTCGAATTATTCGAATGATTGGTGATTTTCAACTACACTCAACTATTTTACGTCGCTACTATAAGCATAAGGAAATCCTTACGGATTTTTACTTTATCGAAATTAGTAACCGTTTTAAGCAATACTGTGTAAATAAAGATTATTCCAAAGCCACAATAGACCATTATGTAAAACAATCTGCTAGATTCATGGATTATCTTTCTTCGCAGAAAGTTAAAGATTGTAAAGAAATCAATCTTACATTGATTAACGATTACATTAAAACCTTGGCGGGATATACATACAAAACAGTAGAACAAAATATCTGTTCCTTGCGTGCCTTTTTCCGCTTTCTCCTAGTTACAGAAGAAATAAAGATTGATTTTGCTTCAAAAACGCCTATGATTCAGGCAAGAAAACAGACCCGTATTCCATCTGTATGGACAGAAGATGAATTGAAAAGGTTAATCTCTGCCATTGATAGAGGGAGTCCAAAGGGCAAAAGAGATTATGCAATTATATTAATAGCATGTTGCCTCGGCTTAAGGTGTACAGATATTAAAAATTTGAAAATGGAGCACTTTCTCTGGGCTGAGAAAAGGCTTGTATTTACTCAATCAAAAACTAGGCAGCCTTTAACTCTTCCATTAACACCGGAGGTGGGATGGGCAGTTATTGAGTATCTTAAGTACGGTCGTCCTAAAATAAACAGCCCCTATGTATTTGTAAAGCACATGGCACCATTTGGGCCCTTTTCTGAAGGAGATCATTTAAATCAGTTAATTAAAAGGTACATGGAATTAGCACACATTCCTACATTAAAAAAAAGAAGAGGAATGCATTCCCTTAGGCATACCATGGCCAGTATACTTCTCGAAAAAGATACACCACTTTCCACCATTTCAGATATCCTTGGTCATGTAGATACAAACTCAACAGCAGTTTACTTAAAGGTTGACATCAAAAGGTTGAAAGAATGTTCCCTTGATTTTAAGGAGGGATTGAGTGATGAGTGAAATCATATATAAAGGCCCTTTTAAAAGTCATATCCAAGCTCATGTGGGACTGAAAAAGGCTATTGGATATAAATATGATAGGGATTCACGTGATTTAAATCGATTTGACAGTTTTACAATGGAAAAGTATCCCCAAGCCACTGAACTTACTAAAGAAATCGTATTAGACTGGTGTAGTAAAAAAACTTACGAGGCACAAGCAAATTTATGTTCACGCGCATCAGTCATCCGCCAGTTTGGGAAATATCTGGATTCCATTGGAGTTAAAGCATATATCATCCCCAAGGGATACTTTCCTACGGAGGAACAATATGTACCGTATATTTATTCTTTTGATGAACTAGAAAGGTTTTTTGCTGAAACGGAAAAATGCAAGTACTGTTCCGAATGTCCACACAGACATCTGATTATGCCCGTGTTCTTTCGTATGATTTATATGTGCGGTTTAAGGGTATCCGAGGCAAGGCTTCTCAAAGTAGCTGACGTTGACCTTGAAAATGGTATTCTGACTATAAATCAATCTAAAAAAGATAACAGCAGGTTGGTACCAATGTCGGTGTCCCTTACGGAACGTTGTCGGATTTATTCGAAAATGGTACATCCTTATCCAAGTGCCGAAGATTATTACTTTCCTGCGCTTGATAACAGACCGATGACGACCGGAAATGTCTATAAAAATTTCCGTAGGTTTTTATGGAGTGCTGGAATTTCACATGGTGGAAGAGGAAATGGTCCTCGTATCCACGACTTTCGCCACTCTTATTCAGTTCATTGTCTGAAAAAATGGGTTGATGAAGAAAAGGATTTAACGGTATATCTTCCAGTACTTAAAACGTATTTGGGTCACGATTCCTTTAAAGAAACTGCTTATTATCTGCGCTTGACTGCGGATGTGTTTCCATCTATTACATTAAGGCTTGAAACGCGGTATCCGGGAATGATTCCTCAATTAGATGGTGATAACGATGAAACCAACTGATTTTGCGAAGCACCTTACGGAATTTCTTTCGGTGTACCTTCCGTCACAGAAAAATGTCAGTAGGAATACCATTCAATCATATCGTGATACATTTAAACTTTTGATAAAGTATTGCCAAGAAAAGAAAAACATTCGAGCAGAAAGGATTACTTTAGATATTCTTTCAAGTGAAACGCTTATTGGCTTTCTGGGCTGGCTAGAAAAGGTTAGAAAATGTAGCATCTCTACTAGAAATCAGAGGCTTTCAGCGATTCATTCCTTTTTTCGTTATGTTCAGGCCGAAGAACCTTCCGGTCTTTTCCATTTTCAAAAAGTAATCGCAATCCCCTCCAAAAAGGCAGAGAAAACTGTGGTGGAGCATCTGTCACCAGAGGCTATGAAACTACTTCTAGAACAGCCCGAAAGGGGCTGCATTAAGGGTCGACGTGACCTTACATTGATGAGTGTTCTGTATGATACTGGCGCAAGGGTGCAGGAACTAATTGATATAAAAGTAAGGGATGTAATCTTAGAAAATCCGGCAGTGATTGTATTAACAGGAAAAGGAAATAAGACAAGGCGAGTTCCTCTTTTGAAAAATTCCGTATCATTATTGGAACGCTATATTATCGAAAATAATCTGGATAAACCATGGAAAAATGAATATCCTCTCTTTACAAATAATCAGCAAAACAAGCTTACTAAGGAAGGGATTGCCTATATAATAACAAAATATGTTGAATTAGCTAGGAGAACATCAACCCTAGTTCCTTCGAAAGTGAAACCCCATATGTTTCGTCACTCGAAGGCAATGCATTTACTACAAGCAGGAGTAAATCTCATATACATACGTGATTTTCTTGGACATGTAGATATAAAGACGACAGAAATTTACGCCAGAATAGATACTGAGACGAAAAGAAAGGCAATTGAAAATGTTTACCCTGATTTGATTGATAGCACTCTTCCCGACTGGAATAAGGATCAGGCATTGCTTACTTGGCTTTCCGAATTAAAGTAGGCCAGAAATTATGCAAAGTAAATGGGATATAACCCCTTATTATTTATGGGTTTAGAAAGTTTACTTTGCATAATATTTTACTTTGCATAAGGAGGATTATGCAAAGCTTAGCATAAACCACCTTGCGGTGTACCATTGTCTGTATTATACTTCTTACCTTCCTCCATGTATCCACCTTTAAGAAACCTGCTGATTATTCTCAGTAGGTTAGGGTCAGCGATTCGGAGTTTTAGAAACTCCATCATCCATCTGTGATCAACGTTGTCAAAGAAACCTTTAATATCTACATCTACTACATAACTTACTGCTCTCTTTTCAATATACAGATTCAGTATTTTCAGCGCATCATGACAGTTTCTGTTAGGGCGAAATCCAAATGAACAGTCTAGGAAGTCATTTTCATAGATAGAATTTAGTATTTTGGTAATGCCTTTTTGTACAATTTTATCCTCATGTTCCGGTATTCCCAACGGTCTTTTCTTGTCTGAGTTGAGCTTTGGGATATACATTCGTCTTACTGGAACAGGACGATAGCTTTTATTTTTAAGCCTACTTACCAAATCAGTTATGTTTTCTTCCAAGTTTTCGCTGTATTGGTCCTTAGTCGTTCCGTTAACACCCGTTGCCTTTCTATTTGGTAGTCCATGATGACACTGTGTTAGTGATTGCTCATTTAATAAATGGGCAAGTGATGTAAATTTCATTTTAGGTTGAGACTTTGCTAATTCTGCTATCCTTAGTAGTTTTGTTTCCATTATTTTTCCTACCTCTGTGTGTAGTTAATGTGTCCCTAGTAAGGGTGATAACTGGTAGCTAGCCTTCCCTCCATCGGCATTACCCAACTTCATTGGTACTACGCTGCTATCCGACTCCCTACACGGCATTTGGTTTCCTTGCTTGTTATCGCTTGTACACCATACTCTTCTAAAAAAAAGACCGGTAGGGTCTCCCGAGTTGCCGTATCATATCAATGTGTGACGTGCCAAGGTCTCTGACTCCAGAGAGGTTTTATTCTTCTTGCCTTTAATGAAGGATAAAATGTTGCTTTCTGCACGCAGGTAAGGCATCAGCCCTCTCAGTTCACTAAAGTTTATGAAGCTCAATCCCTTCAACCAATTGGCTTTCGGCCCGCCACCTAACTGTCTACGCTTAAAGACTAAAGTTACCTTTAGCCCTCCAAGACTCGCTACGAGCGAATGGCTAGTTCTTACTCGGCGGGAATCCCACCCGCTATATGATACGACCTAGGCTCGGCCGCACACCTGCTCCTTTTCTACAATAAAGAAGCTCACTATAAAGAGGCCTCAATCCTTATTGGATCAATGCCTCCGTTTATTTAAGTACAATTCTTCACAAACTAGATTATCTCTTTTCCTTACATTCGAAAAATTACATAAGTTTATATGAATAGTAGCTACAATTAATTGCAACGTTTCTGGCTTTCTTTTATATGTTTATTGTTACTCGATTAAATAAGCTGTAGTGTTTTTAGTCCATTTAGTATTCCATCTTCTTCGTTAGAAGAAGTAACAAAATCACTAATTCTTTTTAGTTCAGGAATGGCATTCCTCATTGCAACAGTTGATCCAACCAAAGAAAACATTTCAATATCGTTAATGTCATCTCCAAAGGCATAGGTGTTTTCCTTTTGAATTCCTGCTATTTCAAGAAACTTCGTAATCCCCGTGGCTTTTGACACGCCATTTGGTAGAACATCCAGCACAAAAGGGTGCCAGCGAACAAACTTCTTATCTCCATATCTTTCTTGATACAAAGTTTGATCTGGATCCTGACAAAACAGTAACAGTTGGTAAATAGGATTGGTATGATAATGATTTGGACCAAAAGAAGGATAGGGCATATGATGTGGTTCATAAACATTTTTAATATAAGGATGATTTTCAATGCTAGATTTTACATCTGATAAACTAACATAGGCCAACGCATGTTTGTTGCTTGTGGTAAATTGCGTAATATCATGTAGAAATTTAGTATCAAGTTGTTCCTTGTGGATCTCTTTACCTTCGTATACAACGTATTGACCATTGATTGCTACATAGGAATCAATATTTAATTCGTCAAATACCCACTGAACTTTCGCAGGTGTTCTACCTGTTGCAATTACTGGCAAGATATTATTCTCTTGAAGTTTTTTAATAGCTATTTTTGAGGATTCAAGCAACTTTTTTTCCTTATTTAATAACGTTCCATCCAGGTCAAAAAAGACCACTTTTTTATTCATACTTCTCCCCTACTTATCAATTTAGTTTTTATGTGGAAATGCTTCTTGCTTAGAAACTCGAACCATATCTCTAGGAAAGTATTTCTGAAAATATTTCTCCACTCTGGCATGTATATCCGAACGGTACCATTCTGATAGTTCATGCTCATCAAATAGGTCAGGCATACCTAGCCTTTCTGAACGTTTTCCCATAGAACCATCTCCAATACTAAGGGTGTCAATCCAAATATGGTCCACCATCCCTTCCAATAATTTGGGAAATTCAGGTGTAAATGGCAAAACAGGGGAAATTGAGGCCTGTGTGGGTATTCCTGCATCATGAATTTGTTTTAGAGCTTTTAACCGTAATCGGATTCCTGGCGCATACGGAGCAAAGATTCGCTTTATATCCTCTCTATCAGTCTCGATGGTCATCGACACTAAGACTCTACACTTTTCTTTTAGTTTTACTAACAGTTCGAGGTCCCTTATGATAAGTAGTCCTCTAGTTTGAATTTGAAGGAAATCAGGAGGATTTTCGATCATTTCTTCTAATATCCCCCTGGTAATTCGAGCCTTCCGTTCAATGGGCTGATATGGATCCGTTGCAGAAGCCATGAAGATATTTATTGGAGCTTCTTTCTTACGAAGTTTGATGATTTCTTTTCTGTAATTCTCTGCGGCATTTGATTTTATGTCCAGCCAATCTCCCCATGGCATTTCTTTGAACTTTTGTATAGGCATTTCTCTTACGTAGCAGTATTTACAAGCAAATGCACAACCACTATACGGATTTAAAGAATGGGTAAATCCAATATCCAAGTAACCCTTTGCTTCAGTAAGGATTTTTCTAGAAGTAATTTTGTTTATGATTATATCCATCTTTGCTCATTTCTCCTTTTACTACTACCTTTACAAATTAGAGAAAAGCACCTTTTTATGATTCTTAGATTCTTTTTTCCATTCTACTTAATAAGTCATTGGAACCAACTGCTAGAAACGCTGCTAATAAACTGCCCCACAAGATCTTATCCGTATTTACTGTTCTAAGGCCATCAAATAAAATATTTCCTAACCCACCTGCATTGATGGTAGCAGCAATCGTTGCAATTCCTATCGTAGAGACAGTTGCCAGACGAATACCTGTAAATATGGCTTTCTTCGATAATGGAAGTTTAATTTTAAACAATACCTGCATATTGCTCATCCCTATTCCAACTGCTGCTTCAGTGATGGTGGGATCCACTTCATCCAATCCAGTCATAAAATTTCGTAATAATAGATACTGATTGTATATGACTAAAACAATGATAGCCGTTATTTGTCCTAAGCCTGTTATAGGGATTAACAAAGCAAAAGCTGCTAGACTAGGAATGGAATAAATAACGGAAAACGAATAAATGACCATTTTAGATAGTACTCTTGAATGGACACAGAGAATGGTCAAAATAGATGCTACTACTAATGAAATTAATAAAGTAACGCTCACAATGACCATATGTTCTAATAAGGCACTTCCTAGTTTATCTGGATAATTGATAGCATATTCTATCAAAGCAACCCCTCCCAGAAACTCTCCTGGTTTCTTGACGATGTAATGAGAGAAGAAACAAAGTCATTTGCAGGATTAGCTACAATATTTCTTGGTGTATCAAACTGACATACCCTTCCATTGTTCATAATAATAACCTTTGTCCCCAATTTGAACGCCTCGTTAATATCATGGGTTACAAGTAGGAAAGTCTTTTTCAATCCCCCGTGAATTCGTAAAAGTTCATCCTGTAGATTCAACCGAGTAATCGCATCAATGGCTCCAAAAGGTTCATCCAATAGCATGATATTTGGATGAATAGCCAATGCTCTTGCCAGTCCGACCCTTTGTTGTTGTCCTCCTGATAATTGGGATGGGTATCTATCTTTAAACTCGCTTGGTTCTAGTCCTACAAGAGTTAACAATTCATTTATTCTCTCTACTGTATCCCGTTTACTCCATTTTAATAGTTTTGGAACGGTAGCAATATTTTCGGCTATAGTTAAGTGAGGGAATAATCCTACTTGCTGAATAACGTACCCTATTTCCCTTCTTAACATAACTGGATTTACATTTGAAATGTCTTCATTAAATAACTTTATAGAACCACTATCAGGATCATATAACCGATTAATCATTTTTAACAAAGTCGTTTTTCCAGACCCTGATGAACCTAATATTGTGATAAACTCCCCCTCTTCTATGGTGAGGCTAACATGATCGACCGCATTAGAAGTGGCATGTTTAAATTTTTTTCTTACGTTCGTCATTTCAATTGCTACTTGAGCCATAATTTCCCTCCAGAATCAATTATTTGATTGATTCATAATACTCTTTTGCTACTTCTTCATATTCTTCTTTATCAACATCAACTTTGGCATTTAATGCTGTTATGGTTTTTGTATCAAGTGTGGCACTTACCTTATTTATGACATCTGCAATTTCTGGATTTGCTTCCAATACTTGATTGCGGATAACAGGAGCTAAATTATAAGGTGGCCATACTCTCTTATCATCTTCTAATAGAGTAAATTCATCTGTATTTACTAATTGACCCTCTGTGGTATAGGCAGGAGCTACATCTGCTTCATTGTTTCTTAATACTTCATATTTCAATCCATTATCGTAAACCTTGGAAGATTTCCAATCAAATTTCCCATAAACCTTTTCTAACGCAGGAATGCCATCCTCTCTTTGATCCACTTCTCCTTGTGAAGCAAATCTTAGTTTACTAGCGTGTTTCTGTAAATCTGTAATTGTTGTAATTCCATACTTTTTTGATATATCTGTTCGAATAACTAAACCTGCACCATCATTAGCTTGAGAATAATCTAACCAAGTCACATCAAACTGCTTATCATATTCCGTTTTTACCGTTTTATAAACTTCCTCTGGATCAGTAATTAAATCCTTTTTTAAAATGGTTAATAGTCCTGTACCCGTATATTCAGGATACATATCTATTTCATCATTGATAAGTGATGTATGAATCACAGAACCAGCAATATTCGGAACTCGTTCGACCTCATAACCTGCATCTTCAAGTGCTAAGGAATATAATTCTCCTGCGATTAAGTTTTCTGTAAAATCTTTTGTTCCTACACGTATGGTTTTTTCTCCACTACCAATACTGCCTCCCTCACTATTGCCACAAGCAACTAATCCGAGTGTTAAAGCAATCCCAATAATTCCGACAAGAAATTTTTTCATTCCTATTTCCATTTTTCATCCCCCTATTATTTAACATATTTGAATTTCAATAGACTTCTTTCGATAATATCTAGAAAGACCCCCGCTAAAATAGAAACCATTCCAACAGAGACTCCACCGACGATAAGCAAATCCATACGATTTAAACCTAAGCCAGTAAAAATAATTCCACCAAGCCCACCTGCGCCTATCTTTGCTGCCAGTGTGGGACTGGCAATAACTTCAATCATTGCCATTTTTACACCAGCTAAGATTAAAGGCATAGCTAAAGGAAATGTAACCCTCCTTAACACCTGCTTATTTGACATGCCCAAACCATGAGCCGTTTCTAACATAAATCCTGGAACCTCTTTTATACCAACTATGGTATTCATTAAGATAGGAGGGATAGCTAACAAAGTTAGAGCAATGATTGCAGGTTTAATTCCCGTGCCAATGATCGGAACGAATAAAAATAAAATAGCTAAGCTTGGTATAATTCTTAATACCTGAAAGATTGAAATAAAGTATTTCTCCATGAATCTATGCTTGGCACATAAGTACCCTCCTGGAATTCCAATCATCATTGCAATGATCAATGTCAATATACTAATCTCTAGATGTTCTCTTAAAGCAATTAGAAAAGTCTCAAAATTACCATTAAAGTAATCTATTATTTGAAACCATATATTACTATTCAATATTACCCTCCCCTTAACTAACACAGTTTGTTTAAGGATTCACAATTACTATTTTGCCATTGGCACTATTACTTTCCATAAGGAGGTGAGCCTGGCTAATTTCCTCTAAGGTAAACACCTTTGCAATAGGTACTTCAATTTGATGCTGGTCAATATGTTGAAATAAATCCGTTAGCAATGTCTTCTTAAAATTTACTCCGCTGTCAAACTGGGTGAAATATCTACCAGAAGGAATATCTATCATAGGTTCAAAATGATTCAATTCCCATTCGTTTCCTAAAAGTCCTGCCATACAAAGAACACCTTTTTCTCCAAGCAATCTCAATGAATCCTTTAAAGTGACCGTACCAACTAGTTCTAATATTTTGTTTACACCATGAGGAAAAGAGGCGTGTAGTTGGTGTTGCATACATCCGTCATCCAATAAGACAATGTCAGCACCATATTGTTTTAGCAATTCCACCTTTTCTTTATTTCGGGTGGTGGAAATAACCGTCGTTCCGATACTTTTGGCTAGCTGTAATGCAGCCAATCCTACCGAACTGGTACCTCCCCGTATGAGAAGGGTGTCCCCTCTTGTTAGCATTAACACATCAAATAACGAGGCATAAGCTGTATAGTACATTTCTGGAATAGCCGCTAGTTTTACCCAGTCCATTTTATTGTTGATTGGGTAAATTTGAGTGGAAGGAATAAGTGCATATTCCGCATATCCTCCATCAAATTCACGTCCAAGCCCTCCCATTAATGAAACAACCCTCTGTCCGTTTTTGAATGAACTATCGGAGGGATCAGCAATTTCTCCCGCGCATTCTATACCAATTATTCGTGGTAACTTCACAGATGGTGAGTGACCTTGTCTCGTATAGATTTCGGAACGGTTAATTCCAAAGGCTTTTATTTTCACCAAAACCCAACCTGATTTTGCTTTTGGCAATGGCACTTCTCGTACAAGTAATTCCTGAGCAGTACAAGCTTTTTCTAATACAACAGCTTTCACTTGTATGGACTCCTTTCAATTTTGAACTTTATCATTACATTTGATTTTCGGATGAGGTCAATGGTCTAGGCTTCCTAACAAGTACTACATAGACGAGGACAGCCAGAAAACTAGAAATAAGATAATTCCGAAAGGCATAGCGAAATATTCACCAGTTATTCCGACAAGAGGACCAGTAATGGCAACCAATACAGTAGGGCTAACACCTTTTCTTTAAATTCCATACATGTCACTCCCTATATTACATAGACATCTATGTATCCGATAAAAAATATAGACGTCTATGTAATAATCTAAAAAAATTTAAAAACTTTTTAATATTCTATCTAGCAATTGTTCCAATTGCTCCTTTTCAGAAACAGATAAACTGCCGTAAATTACTTGGTTTAATTTCCTAGAAACATCCTTAAAAATAGGTTCCAATTGTTTACCCATTTCAGTAAGTGTGATAATTGTTACTCTACTATCCTCCTGATTTTTTCTTTTTTCTACATAACCCAATTTTACTAACTTATCAATCAGAACAGTTACTGTTGGTTGAGTGCGATGAATTTTCTCCGCCAGCTCCTTTACGGATAATCCATTTTTCTTGTAGAGACACATTAATATATCACCATGAGAAGGGGCTATACCTTCCACTCCATGCTTCTCAATCTCCGACAGAATTAACTTGTTGGCTGCGTCTCTTATTTTCCCAATCTTTGAAGCTGCATCATATTTTATCATGATAATATTATATATAGACATCTATGTGATTTCAAGTTAAAACTTCAGCTTCTTTGACTTAACATTTGCTAGATATACCAAAACTTTGTGAAAAAATGTTCTTAAACAATACTGCCCCGTTTGTTCAATAAGGATGTTTACAAAGGGGCATTAGTGTTAATAGAAGTTTTGCGAAGATATTTATAACAATAGAAAACGTCTCACCCCAGTGTTACCAACGGTTTGAGACGTTTTCTATTCTGTCGACAATTAGCGTTAAAAGGTTACATGCGATCGATCCCCTTTCATTATTAGGGGGATTTTTTTACATGAACTCATTATAGATCTCTTTCCGAGCATGGTCAAACAACTTTGCATACACACGAGTAGTCTGCATTTTATCAGGGAGCAGTTCAAGAGTCTTTGTGGGTTAAACTTCATATGTATCTCCACAAACAGGATTCTATTTAGTACTGCTACCTTCCGATACCGATACATTTTCACATCTCTGTCTTGGCCTGTTTATATAATAATAAATATAAGGACTAATTATTATTCTCCCTTCCTTAAAAATAAATATCAACAAATCCATTATTTTTAAACAAAAGTAATAGTGACAATGACAAAAAGCCCTAATTTCTGGTTATCATTAGTGCTTTCTAAACGATATCTTCTATAAATTTTTTAAAGGAACTTTCCCTATAAATGTTTGTAACCGAACAGAGAAGTGTTTCTCAATATCATTGCCGAGTCTTTCTTTTAGTTTGATTAACTCATTAACAATATAATCTAATTCAAATACATTATAAACTTTATTAACTTCCCAGATTGTTTTTAACCTTGCACTACTTCCGAAAGGTATTAATGATATAATCGGTTCACCTTCATCGAATTCCAAAGAATAAAATTTAAATTCTTGACTGTAATTCCCTTTATTTATTAACTGCTCCCATCTTAACAGGTATAAATAAAACTCTAGCAAGGCAATGTCCTCTTGGAAATAAAGTGTATTATTAATTTTAATCGTTAATATCCCCTCGATTCTTAAAGCTACAGAGGGTGAATTTTTTAACTCATTAGGTATTGAATTACCATCACTTGTAAACTGGTAAGTTAATTCTACTTTACTGGATAACTTGTCCATATTATGCCATCATACCCTATCACTATTTTAATTTTTGTTTCACCAGCAGTGCCAATTTTTCTACCAAGATTAACTGTTTTTACATCCGAATACTAAGGTGATAAGAATAAGATCTTTCGATTAGAATATTGAATAATCTGTAAATTGAAATTATATGTGCACTAGTTGGTTAACATGTGAAAACCAGTTCGAACAAAAAACCCGCCTATAGGCAGGTTTCTGTTCTTAGTAGAGAATTTATTTATAGTCATAAACCGAATAATTTAAAGAGGCACCTATCTCAGTTAAGTAACATAAATGCTCTTGATTTAAGGACACCACAGGTGAATCATCAGATTCTAAATTTATGACAATATCAAAATATAGTGAAGCTTTATACTGCTGTGTCAGATTCATTATCTCTTCTTTTTTAAGAATTAAATATTTGAAGAATTCTGATATTACCTCCGTACCATCAGAATTATGGGATGTATCCGATTTTATAACAGCTGAACTATCTACACGTGCAGATTCTTCATATTCTGGATGTTGAAGATCTCCGATTTTCCAGGACCGTTTTTTATATAGTCGAACCTTATTTTCAAACTCACTTAAATTAAATTTCTCAGTATCACTACGAAATGTTAGAGTGCAGTATAAATTTGTAGTTCCCATTTAATTCTCCCCCTATTATTTAACTACTTCGTATGTAGGGATTTTCCTTTTTGCACCTTGATTTTCAAAGAGCCATAATCTTCCTGTATCCTTATCTTTATATACATTAAAGTGAGAAACAGGCGTACCACTTGGTACGTATTCGCCTTTAAACTCATGAACATCCCCAACAATTTTCTTTAATTCTTTGTCACCCATTTTTACAGTATTTTTGGGAATTTTCTTTAAAGCATCATCTACATTTAGTTTTTTTGCTTTCGCTGCCAACTTTCCAATTTTCGCCACTAAGATTAATACAGGAATCCACCATACTGATGCACTAATTTCTGTATCACTTACTGTAAATGTTTCATTTGTAACTGTGTTTATTAACAGCCACTCTTCTCCGTCAATTTTAATTTCATAATTTTCATTTTGTTCAATGCCATTCTCATCAACAAAAGTTCCACTTAAGTGGCCTTCGTTTGTTGAGTAATCTAGCGATATTTCAGCTTCAGCTTCAACCTCTGTATCCACCTCAATTTGAAGGTCATGAACTTCATTATAATTGTCATAGCTATTAGATGTAATATCTGTATTATCAAATTCTTCCTCTATCAATTCATCGGTATTAACTATATCTTCTGTAGTCTCTTCCGCTGACGCAAAGTTAGCTGGAACTGTCGAAATAAAGAGAGCGAAAACTATTAATAAAATAAAACTCTTAAAATATTTACGATTCATTGTATCATCCCCTTAGTTTAATTCTTTTAATAATCCAAATCCAAATTTTTCATCCTTTCCCTTCGCACCTAAATCGATTGTATTTTCTTCTATATTCGAGATTAATTCATTATTTGACTTAGGGATTTCTCCTGCCAAGATTAATGCAATTATTTTTCTTGTTGCATTAGCAGTAGCAAAGGAAGTGCCTGAAAAATTTTCTGTTTTACCATTATTATTAATGGCTTCAATATCCATTCCATAATCAACTAAATCAATCTTTCCAGATTCGCTACTAAAAACTTTTTCATTATTGTTTTTTAACGAAGATACAGAAATTACTCCTTTATACCTTGCCGGATAATCTATGAAAAGACCGTGATTATTTCCAGATGATGCAACGACTATTATGTCTTTCTGCAAAGCCTTCTTGATTACATCCTCTAACATTTGATTATCCTTATGTAAACCCAAACTTACATTAATAACGTCTACCGTTTCTTCCATTGCCCATTCAATTCCTGCAATAAGATTTTTTACATCACCTGTTCCTTTTTCATTTAACACTTTTATATCATAAACTTGTATTTTTTCGTTTTGAGGAACATCAATTAGTATTGAGGCAATAGCAGTTCCATGCCCAAAATCATCATTAACATTTGAACTAGAATCAAAAGTATTAAATTCTTTTACAACATTAAAGGAATTTGTTTGTAGGTCATTATTTATTCCACTGTCAAGAATAGCTACTTTAATAATGGAACTATCAGAATTCACTTCAATATTACTTGGTGGTAAGTTGGTTAAGATAAAAAATGTTAGAAGAATTACTAACGTAGATAAAATAATTAATAACGGTTTATTCATTATAATACATTTCCCCCTAATAAAATCACTCCCTTCTACTACTATACAATAATAGTGCTTTTGTATAATATTTACAATCGAATCTCCCCAAAATTTATAACAGTATAAAATATTAATTTCTTTGTAGTCTCGACTCTATATTTCCAATTTTTAAAGTACCGAAAACAACCGTTTTTGGTTATGAAAAAGATATCCTCTGAAAATAGTCAAAAACAATTAAAAGTACATAACCAAAAAACTAATTCTATTCGTTTATTGGAGGGTTATAGTTTTGGAGGACAGGTTAATGTTGTATTTAAAAATCCGTGAACTAAGAGAGAAGAAATTTAAGATTGCACAAATCGCAGCAGAGCTGAAGATATCAAGACCTACGGTCTATAAATCTCTAGAAATGGAGTTTGAGGAGGTTAGAGACCCCCTCTGTTAGGATAGATGTCGTAGGGAACTTTAGTGTATAGTTTAAATCATACACGGAGGTTGATCGACATGAAAAGTAATAATGGTAAACGTTATACAAAGGAAGAGAAAGCATCAATTATTAAGAGAATGATGCCCCCCACTAATGAATCGGTTGGCCAATTAAGTGAAGAGTTGGGCATTACTGAACCCACGCTTTACAAGTGGAGAAAAGAGGCTAGATCATCTGGAAACCCCACACCCGGAGATGGACAAAGTTCTGAACACTGGAGCAGTGAAGATAAGTTTCTCATAGTTATGGAAACATACTCAATGAATGGTGCGGAGCTAGCGGAGTATTGTCGAAAAAAGGGACTTTATAAAGAACAGATTGACGCATGGCGAGATTCATGCCTTAATGCAAATGGGCGAGAATCTAGTCAAACAAAGCAGTTAAATCAAGAATTAAAAGAGGAGAAAAAGCGAGGAAAGGCATTAGAGAAAGATTTGCGTAAAAAAGAAAAAGCATTGGCAGAAGCTGCAGCCTTATTACTATTAAGAAAAAAGGCCCAAGCGATCTGGGGGGACCAAGAGGACGAATGATCAGCCCGTCAGATCGCGCACTAGCAGTAGAACTCATCCAAGAAGCAAACCAAAATGGTGCGCGATTAGCCCCGGCGTGTAAAGAATTGAACATTAGCGTTCGCACCTATGAACGCTGGATTTCAGAAGGTGGAATCAAGGAGGATCAACGCCCTATTGCGTTACGTCCAGAGCCAAAAAATAAATTAACGATAGAGGAAAAACAAGAGATACTGGAGGTTGTTAAAAAAGAGGAATTTGTAGACCTACCGCCTACTCAAATCGTGCCAAAATTAGCAGATCAATGCATTTATATCGCCTCCGAATCTAGCTTTTATAGAGTTCTTCGTGAGCATAAAATGCAAAATCATCGGGGAAGAAGCAAAAAGCCCGAGGGTAGATTACCAGAAAGTCATTTAGCAGTAGCCCCAAACCAGGTATGGACATGGGATATAACGTGGTTAAAAGGGCCGGTGAAAGGCTTGTTTTATCGACTCTACTTAATTATCGATATTTTTAGTAGAAAAATCGTAGGTTGGGAGATTTGGGAGTCAGAGGAGGCAAAACACGCTGAAGATTTAATGAAGAAGACGATTATTAGTGAAAAAATCCAAGGTAAACCACTCGTTTTACATTCCGATAATGGCAGTCCCATGAAAGCCGCAACATTTCAGGTATTACTTGAAAAATTAGGGATCCAAAGCTCTTATTCAAGACCAAGAGTAAGTAATGACAATCCCTATTCTGAAGCAATGTTTCGGACTCTGAAATATCGACCTGAATTCCCGTACAGAGGCTTTGAAACACTTGAGGCTGCACGTGAATGGGCATTAAGATTTGTGAATTGGTATAACTGTATACATTTACACAGTGGTATAAATTTTGTGACGCCAGAACAATGCCATACAGGTGCGCATATTGGGATACTGAAAAAGCGCAAAGAAGTTTATGAACTAGCGAAACAAAAGCATCCAGAACGTTGGACGCGCTCAACTAGAGACTGGAGTGCACATGATTCAGTGGCTTTAAACCCAATAAAGGACAAGATAGAAAAGGATGGAACAAAATAGCCCCACTGCGACTGAGCTTGAACTACCCATTCCCTTCTCATCAAAGAACAGAATGAATTCTGTTCTTTGATGAGAAGACCACCAAGCAAAGCGCGGTAGTTACCCTTACGTTCTTACACTAGTAAACAAGTTAAATGCGACAACTATCTTGACAAACACCGGAGATTATTTAAGTATTTCTTACAGAAAACCAAAGAAACTAGATCAATACAGAGATTGGATTGTGGCTTGGTTGGAAGAATATCCACATTTAAGTGCTTCACAGATAAAAGACTGGCTGTTAGAAAGATATCCTGATATTAGTGTGGGAGATAGTACCGTTCGCTTATATGTAAGTGAGGTTCGGGAAGTTTACCAAATAGAGAAAAAATCATATGTTCGTCAATATGAGGCTATTACTGAACAGCCTATGGGAAAACAGATACAAGTCGATTGGGGAATGACAAAGCAGAAAACAACCGAGAAAAAAGAGGTGAAATTATACTTTATAGCCTTTGTTTTAGCTCACTCACGTTTTAAATACATGGAATGGCAACATAGACCTTTCACAACAAAAGATACCATACGTTGCCATGAAAATGCTTTCCGTTACTTTGGTGGGAGATCAGATGAAATAGTATACGACCAGGATAACTTAATTGCGGTTAATCACCCTAAGAAACTGGTGGCTTTTGCAGGAATTGATCCATGGTCTTTGAATCTGGTACATTCAAAGGTACTTTAAATTGAATTCCAAAAGGGGTTCTAGTAGACTAAGGCATGCGTTGTTTTTGGCTGTTAGAAGTGCCATACGTGATTGTCGTAAAATGAAAACAACAGATGAAATCATCCCTAGAAATAAGTAACTACGAGAGTTTTATGATAAGAAACGTGAAGAAGGAAAACCCTTTAAAGTCGCTGTAATCGCTTGTGCAATTAAACTTTTACACTGGATATATGCACTTTTGAAAAGTAAATCGGCTTTCCAGTGTTTAACCTAGTTAAAATGCATAAAAATAAGTCCAAAACTTTCCAAACAGTGCAGTTGGAAGGTTGTTTGGTATGTGCAAATTTAGTATAGGATGAAGTAGCTTGCGTTAATCCCTCCTCTTAACCTTCAAGCACCGGTCAGGAGTCAGCACCTAAGGAGCTCCTCAAAAGGTAGCTCTATAAAGGCTTCTGCATTAACATGGAAGAAGTTTATTTATTTATTTATTTATGTTAGATATTTGTCAAAAAGAATGGTTGGATACATCAAAAGACTTCTTTACGGGAGCCTTTTGGTTTTTTAAAAATTACAAAGTTCAACTCAATGATAATGCTACAAAGATTAATGAGCTACTTATCTCCTATACAAATTAAGAGAAAATAGCTCTTCTGCTTATTACTTGTTTATTGTTGATTTACAGGACCCATATAGGACTTTAAAACACTAACAGAATGGTCAAATTTTGTTTTTTCTTCTTCGTTCAAATCTAACTCAACAATTTCTCTTATTCCATTTCGATTTATGAAGCTGGTACACCTATATAAATATCATTGTGACCATATGTTCCATCTAAATGGGCTGATTTAATATCAACTAGTAAGAAATCATATAAATTGCAGCCCCTTCAAGATTTTCAAATAGTTAGAGAAGATGCACAACGACCTGGAATACCTTTATGATCTTTGAAACTGATGTACAAATGGATGGTTAATCATTTTTTAAATGGTCAATACTTTTAAAGACTACGTGAAAAGGAGAATGATTTCTTGTTACGAACAACGGTTACATTCTTTGATACAACTAGCTTTGCTTTGGACTCGCCCTTTCTTCGAAGAAAAAGGAAAGATGGCTTCGAGATTTATCTATCAAAGGCGGATAAAATCATTGGACATGTTTTAGAACAGGGTAACGAGATAGTCATTGAGTATTCAAGTGAATTACAATTAGAAGAATATACTATTCTTCACGATGTGATTACACATATTCATATAATTACCAAAGGGACAGTAGATGATTCCAAGAGCTTTCTAGGTTATCTGTCGAATGGTGAACCTGCCTATATCATGACAAATTGGGAAAGTTGGATCCAACATATTCGTTATTCCATGAAACATTGTCAATAAAGGAGAGTGTCTAATAAGTGTTATCAGGGTCAGTTATTTCCGTTATTTCAGGTAAGGGAGGTGTCGGTAAATCTACCGTATCCGCCAATTTAGCCGTCGCCTTAAGAAGGATGGGTATGAACGTTGCGTTAATCGATTTTGATATTTATGGAAGTTCTATCCCTAGTATGATGAATATTAGCCATGGACCCAAATCTATGAATAATAAGATTATCCCCGTTGAATCCCATGGTGTTAAAATTATGTCAATGGGTTTTATTGTTCAAAATAATGATCCTGTCGTATGGAGAGGACCCATGCTTGGAAAAGTGATCGACCAATTTATTAATGAAGTGATTTGGGGAGAATTAGATTATGTTGTTATAGACATGCCTCCTGGAACGGGTGATGTAGCAATGGATGTGAATCGTCTCATTCCATCTTCACACCAAATCCTCGTCACGACACCACACCCTACCGCTTCACATGTGGCTGAGCGAGCTGGAAAAATGGCCTTTCAAAACAACCATAAGATATTAGGAATTGTGGAAAATATGTCTTTCTTTCAACCACCCAATCTAGATATAAAATATTATCTTTTTGGAAGAGGTGGATCCGAACAACTGGCAACTAAATTAGGAACGAATCTAATAGCTCAAATGCCGATTTTCGAACCAAAGGAAGATGATTTTGAACCTTCCATTTTTCGAAAAGGATCCTTACTTTTTGATAAATACACCGATTTAGCAAAAATAGTAGATGAATCTATGGCATAAAACGTAGTAAAAAATCACATCACTTGAACTGCACCCCAATTGTTAGACACACAGCTAACAATTGGAGGTGCAGTTTTTATATGGCTAAATTTAGCATAGAGGAAAAGATCGAAGCAGTTATTCGTTATCAACAAGGAGTGGAGGGGTTAAAATCTATTACGAAATGCATAGTGGTACATAATACAGTCTTATTAAATTGGATTAAACAATATGAACACCATGGTCCGGATGCCTTTATTAAACCCTATACATCATATTCAACATAGTTCCAACTAGACGTACTGAACTATATAGAAGAGACAGGGGCGTCTATAAGGGAAACGACTGCAATATTTAATATTGCATCACATAGTACCATTCTAAAATGGAAAAAAAGTTTTGAAACACATAAAATTTGACGCCCTAATACAAACACAAAAGGGGCGTCCACAAATGAAAAAGGAAACGAATAAACCTCAACCAGTAGAAGAATCAGAAGCAGCATTACGAGCTGAAAATGAGCGTTTACGTATGGAGAATGCTTATTTAAAAAAATTACAAGCCTTACGGGGAGAAGCTATATTTGTCCCCTGTTCTAGATTTATATAACGGAGAAATCCTCGCATATAACATAGAAAAGCGTCCTGTTTATCCACTTGTTTCGAAAATGCTGGACAAAGCTTTAGAGCGTTTAAAAGAGGGTGACACCCCTATCCTCCATTCTGATCAAGGTTGGCATTATCAGATGAAAAAGTATCAACACTCTTTAAAAGAAAATGGGATTATACAGAGCATGTCACGTAAAGGGAATTGCTTAAATAACGCAGTTATGGAGAATTTCAAAGTAGAATTAGAGAATTACATTCACTACTATAACCACAAACGGATTAAGGCAAAATTAAAAGGCATGAGTCCGGTGCAATACCGAACTCATGCCCTAGTAGCTGCCTAAATCCCGTGTCTAACTTTTTGGGTTCAGATCAACTATGATGTGGTTTTTTCATTCAATGCTGTGTGTTCCCTAATACCTCATTCTTATAGCTTAATAAGTGTTCCTTGGCTTTTTGTTTATCTTCCTCTCCAAATCCTTGTGAGTGAAGAGATTGAATAAAATGATCAATCATTGACTCAAAATGCTCTCCATCTATATTCATGTGTTGATGCGCTTTAGAAATTTCTTCTCGACTATACGTTTCATCACCAAATGAATGCGAATAGAATGTACTCGGATGGTGTTCAATTCTTTTTTGATCGAATTGGCTAAAGAACTCTTTTAATTTATCATCAATGGTAATGTGATGAAAAAAATCTTTCACAATGGCTGAAATTTTATCATCGCTGGTTCCCTTGTTCATTATAACCCCCCCTTTAATTTAATGATCCATTACCTTATCAACTTTTCTAAAGAAGATATAAGTAATTATGGTTAAAACAAACATTAACCCTAAGCCTCCAACATAATAAAGCAGCCTTTCAAAATGTCCTGCAAGATATTCCTCAACCATGTATTGAATGAGAATGATCTGAATGGTTAATAAGCTCATAAAAATCCACCAAGTCATCTTCATTTGGCTTCCTCCTAATGTTGAGCCTGACTAATGCCAGTTGCATAAATTTTGTTGTTCTTAAATTTCAACTTGATTGAAGGTAACGCGCGTGGGGGTGGTCCAGCTAGAACCGAACCATCTTCCACATTAAAAAAACCATTATGACAAGGACATGCTAATCTTCCAGAATCTTTCTCCCAATAAACAGGACACATTAGGTGTGTACATTTAATGTTATACGCACGATATTCTTTTTCCGAAATCCGAATCAATAAAGCTGGATCATTATCATCGGGATAAGTAAATGGAAGACTTTCACCTACAGCCAATTCTCCTTCCTTTGTTATAAACAGTTCTGTCTCATGACTTTCTTCCTTTTTATTCTTAGAGAACGCTAGTAAGGGTGTGGAGCTAATGAAAAAGATGCCCATCAAGGATAAGGTTGATGCGATAAAGCCTCTTCGGTTAAGGTCCAGCTCTCGATCTCGTTTCACATTAAAGGATAATTGTCTAAGAAATTTTTCAAACCTATTCATTATGCTTTTGCACCCCTTCACTCTCCCAATATCCAAATCGATGGGTCTCTGTGTCAGGTAAACCAATGACGGTTCTCGTCTCAATAATAGTACCGCCAAAATCCCATTTATATTGTACTGGTTTTGGAGAATCATACTTGATTTCTTCTTCATCGACAAATCGAATCGTGTCTGTTGGACAAACACTTGCACACATAGGTGGCCTTCCTTTGGATGTGCGGTCGTAACACATATCACACTTATACATAACGTTTTTTACATCATCTACCTTTGGAATACCAAACGGGCAGGCATATGTACAGTTTTTACACCCAATACATTTTTCTAAAGAGGCCGATAAAACCGTGCCATCAGGAGCAATGGAAATGGCTTGAACCGGACATGACTCTGCACATGCTGGTGTTTTACAGTGCATACATGGCGTAGGCGAAGTTGCTACTGTTTCACCGGGACTTAATTCATCGACAAACATACGTGACAAATGATCATGACCACTACACTCTTCACACCCGATTACACAGGCTTTACAACCGATGCATCTTTCATAATCAATGTATAATACTTTACCCATGATGTTCCCCCTGCTTGTCTATAGCCTTTTCTAGTTTCACCGCGCACACTTTAAATTCAGGCATTTTAGACTTAGGTTCTAAGGCTGGATTGGTTAAATGATTAATGGCTAACGTTTTGCCCCAATGATAAGGAACAAATACCATATCCTCTCTGATCGCTTTTGTTATTTTTGCAATAACCTTTATATTTCCCCTTCTACTAGAGACTTTCACGAACTCCCCGTTTGATATATTAAATTTATTGGCGAGATTAGGATGAATTTCGACGTAAGGATCTGGACAAAAGTTTCGTAAGGTTTCGATACGTCTTGTTTGATTTCCGCTGAGATAATGAAATACCACTCTCCCAGTTGTCAATATAACCGGGAAATCATTATCCACCTTTTCATTCGGTCCTTTATGTTCAAAGGCTAATATTTTTGCTTTACCATCGGGAAAGTTAAATTTTAAATCTTGAAATAATCTTGGCATTCCTTCGTCTTCCTCGGACCGACTCGGCCAGAACACCCCTTGCATTTTGTCCAGTTTTTCGTATGTAATTCCGGAATAATCAGCCGTTCCGCCCTTACTTGCCGTACGAAGCTCATTAAAAATATCCTCAGGTGAATGATATTTAAAGAATTGGCCACGGCCAAGTCTTTCTGCAAGGTCACAAATGATTTCCCAGTCACGTCTAGATTCTCCTGGTGTTCTGTCAATCCCTCTAATCCTAAGAACACGACCTTCGACATTAGTAGTGGTTCCATTATCTTCAATCCAAACCGTGGAAGGCAGTACCACATCAGCGAGTTCTGCTGACTCTGACATAAACATATCAATACAAACAAAAAAGTCTAAACTTTTCAGATATTCTCCAACATCTCCAACCGTGGGAGCAGAGACCATTGGATTACTACAAACTAGCAATAATCCTTTAATTTCTTTCCCTAGGGATTGGAGCATTTCAAAAGCTGACAACCCAGGACCGGGTATCTCTGACTCTTCTACACCCCATACCTTTGCAATGTACTTCCTAGCTTCTGGATCCGTTATTTTTCGAAAACCTGGCAATTGATCGGCTTTTTGACCATGTTCTCTACCTCCTTGGCCATTTCCCTGCCCCGTAAAGGTAGCAAAACCTGATCCTTTACGACCAATTTTCCCGGTAACCAAACAGAGATTAACATAATTGGATACAGCATCGGTCCCGGTTGCATGTTGCTCTACACCTCGTGCAAACATAGCCATCCCATTTTTTGCCTCTCCAAACATTCTTGCTGCAGTCACAATTCGAGGGACTTCAATTCCTGTTACATCTGAAACATGTGAGGGGGTGTATTTTTTAACTAACTCCTTAAGATCTTCATATCCCGTTGTATGATTATCGATGAAGTCTTTATCAACTAGATCTTCCTCAATCATGACATGTAGGAGACCATTGGCCAGAGCAACATCTGTTCCTGGTCGTAAGTTTAAATGTACATCAGCAACTAAAGCCGTTTTTGTTTGTCTTGGGTCGATGACAATCAGTTTTGCACCATTATCACGTGCTCCCCAAACATATGGCATGGATAAGGGATGACATTCTGCTGTATTCGATCCCGCAATAAGAAGAACATCTGCTGATTTGATGTCTGACCATGGATTAGTTGCGCCTCGGTCTATCCCCACACTTTGATTGAAACCAACGGAAGCCGATGACATACAATAACGGCCGTTATAGTCGATATTTTTTGTGCCAAGACCAATTCGAGCAAATTTCCCCATTAAATAACATTTTTCGTTGGTCATAGAAGAACCGCTATACACCCCAAATGCATCTTTTCCATGCTTCTCTTGAATTTCTTTAATTTTCGAAGCAATGAGACTCATTGCTTCCTCCCAAGTGGCTTTTTGAAGTTCGCCATTTCTTCGGATGAGTGGATAGAGAATACGATCACCGTGTTCAGCCTGTCGGTAGGCGGCCACCCCTTTAGGACATAATCTTCCTCCATTCATAGGGAAATCATATCTCGGCTCTACTCCTATAACCGATTGACTTTCTTTATTTACACGAATATTCATTCCACATTGCATTCCACAAAAACAACAATGGGTCGAAATTAGTTCTTCCCCTTCTCTAACTATCGGGTCATAATCCCGCTGAGAATATTCTTTATTTTGAGCATGACTCATTATTAGTCCTCTCCTTTTTCGAGTTGTAATCCATTTCTGCCGTTACTTTCTAGAACAACATTTTCTTGACCTAAATGAATTTTTGCTCCATATCCTCCAAGTCGATGACTCACTCGGCGACACTCAGAGCACATATCCGAAAAATGAAAATTCGTATTGTCAATCGGAACAGATAAATGCCTTTTTTGCAGCGCCAGTTGAACATCTTTTATTTGGGTTTTCGTTGCGTACTCCCTCCCACATCTAGCGCATTGCTTTTGTTCATTTAAAGAGTGATACATCGGCACCATAACGGCTAAAAAACGTAATGGTAAATGCCAAAACTTACTAAAGGGGAAATAAAGGAGAAAGACAATCACCGTTACTTGGTGGGAGATGGCAATTCCCATATAAAATGCTCCCTCCATCCACATAGCCGAAACCGTTAGTAACGAGCCCGTAATGGAGATGGCGATTAATAGGAGCAAGGGGAAAAAGTCATACTCTTTCGACTGTTCAACAATCTTTTTTTGATCGGTTACCCTTCGATATAATGCTAACGAGCAGCCAATAATTACGGCAATCCCTGTCCAATTCAGCCCATGGTATAGAGTAAAAGCTAATACTGAATCAACTCCCATTCGAAATACAGGTATTCCGAAAAAAACCACCTGGTACCTCTTTGGTTCAACTAACTCGAAATGCATCCAATTTAAGACAAGTGCAAAGGTAATGGCAAAGGAGAACAAGACACCCCAAGAAATAAACATATGTTGAATCCATCGAAAAAAAGATCTCCTTCTAATAAACCTTTGTTCCCCAATATTTGAATATAGAGTTTGAAAGACAAACTTTAATCCTTTAAGGCTAAACATCATCTTAAATCCTTGTTTCCAGAGTCTACGAGTAGGGGGACGTAGAGTCCATGAGGTGATTCGAATCGTTAATAAGATGAAACATAACACGGTTGCCCATAAGTAACCGTATAAAGCCATATCAACATACCCAAATTGTTCAGATCCGATATAAATGGAAAAAAACAAAATTACCAATACAATAAAAACATTTCGGGCTGACTTTTTGGAAAAAATCAATGAATCATCTTCATACGGGTAATACTCCATGCTAATGACTCCTTTTTATTCGTTTTGTTTATTATGTCCAAAACTTTAACTAAAGTTACCAATAGGATTAATATTAACCTACTTCTTTCCTCTTTCCTCGGTGATGTCACTAAACATGCCTACATAATATTTAACTTCCCCTGCATCATTTTTCACTTCACTAATGGTTAACCATTCCAGATAAGGTTCATTATTCTTTCTTTTGTTCCAAATTTCACCCTGCCAAAAGCCCTTTTCATGAATGGATTTCCACATATTTTTATAAAAGGTTTCATCATGTTTCCCAGACCTTAAGATACTCGGAGTTTTACCTATCACTTCTTCTCGACTATATCCTGTTACCATTGAAAAAGCAGGATTCACTTTTTGAATAATTCCGTTCTTAGTGGTAACCATCATTCCTTGTGCAACGCTATTAATCAATTTTGACTCTAGACTTAATCGTTCTATATAAAACATCCATAGAACAATTACAAAACTAGCTAGAGCAAATTGAGATAAGGCCATAAATCCAATCGCATAATGTCCCGTCATGTTATAAACAATCGTAAGCATGATTGGTGGAAAAAATCCACCAATACCACCCATGGCAGATACAATACCATTTACAATGCCTGCTTGTTTTGAAAAATAGTAAGGAACTAACTTGAAGATGGTTCCATTTCCAGTACCTGCACATAGGGCAACCGTTAAACATCCCACAGTGTAAAGGGTAATCGTAGGTGAAAAAGATAAGAGTACTCCTGATATGGTTAGACCTGCAAAAACATATAAGAGAATGATGAATGGATTAAATTTGTCTCCTAACCAACCACCAACTGGTCTCATAATAGTTGCTAGTGTAATAAAGCCTGCCGTGCGTATACCAGCATCTACTGGACTAAGTTCAAAGTTGGAAACGAGAAAATTAGGAAGATACACCGTAAATGCAACAAACGAACCAAAGGTAATGAAATAAAAAATGCTTATAAACAAAAGCTTTTCATTTTTTATCACTGCTTTCAATTGACTTCCCAATGAAGTTGTTACCTTCGGTTCCCTCCGGTCACCAAAAAGGAAGTTAAGAAGGGCAAATAGCAGAAGTGGAATCATGAATGTTCGAGCAGTATTTTCCCATCCAATTGAATTCGCTAAGATAGGAGCAGAGAAGGATGTAATGGCAGTTCCTATATTCCCAGAACCATATATCCCATTGACAAATCCATGACGTTCCTTCGGATAATATTTTGGCATAGAAGTCACACCCACTGAAAATACAGCTCCTCCAATACCTAGTAATAACCCCCCTAAAATCAGGTCAGTTACTGAATTAGCAATACTTATGTAAAAGACAGGAACTAGTAAGATTAAGAAACTACTAACAAAGATAATTCTGGCTCCTAAGAGGTTTGTCCAATACCCGAGAACAATTCGGAGCAAGGAGCCTAAGATAACAGGAACTGCTGTTACTAGTGCGATATCACTAGCTGAGAGGTCGATATCTTTACGAATATGAGGAATTAAAGATGAAATCATAACCCATACCATAAAACCGATAATAAGGCTTACCGTTTGCAGAGGTAGTTGAATCTTTTTAATATTCATCCTTTCACATTCTCCTTTCATTTCCACTAATTTATTTTTGGTAAAACCAGTTATTTTATTCTGAGAATGAAATATAAAAAAGTAGAGAGTTTCCCCTCTACTTTCTAAGTTTCTTATTATCTTTTTCAGTTTTGAGTTAAATATTTTAATTACGCGACATTTCTATTTTCTCATGATGAGTATGGTCTTCTCGTACTTCTGAATAACCGTCTCTACGATGAGTCCATATTTTCTTAAGATAAGAGACTAACTCTTCATCCGATGTTTGAGATTTCAATAATGATTGAATATTATACCCTTTGTTTGAGAACAAACGAGTATACAACTTTCCGTCTGCTGATATACGTGCACGATTACAAGAGGAACAAAACGCATCTGAAACAGAAGAGATAATACCCATTTTATCTTGTGAACCTATATAACGGAACCGTGACGCGACCTCTCCCGGTTAGAGTGGGTCAATTGATTCAATGGGCATCACCTGATGAATATCATTGATGATTTCCCTCTTGGAATAAACATCATCCTTTTTTCCTTTTATTTGTATTTCCGACATCCATAAACTCAATAAAGCGTAAAATATGCTTCTTTTTGCGAAAAAACTTTGCCATTGGTACAATTTCTCGTTCATTCATCCCACGTTTTACCACCATATTTATCTTTACATCCAAACCTGCCGTGGCAGCAGCATCTATCCCCTTTAATATGGATTGAACCTTAACACTTCTTCCATTAATTTTGGTAAATACTTCTTCATTTAATGAGTCCAAGCTAATCGTCACACGTTTTAATCCTGCTTGCTTTAAGGCTTTGGCATAATTGGGAAGGAAATAGCCATTTGTTGTCATTGCAATATCCTCTACGCCTGGGATTTCCCATATTTTCGAAATTAGTTCTGGTAATTTGCACCTCAGTAAAGGTTCCCCACCTGTAATACGGACTTTTTTTACGCCAAGGTAGCCGGTGAATAGCTTTATTACCCCGTTCTATTTCCTCAAAAGAAAGCAAAGCTTCATTCTTGAGATACGGATAATCTGGACCGAATATTTCAGCTGGCATGCAATAGGTACAACGAAAATTACAAGTATCTGTTACAGACAGCGATTCGTAAGTCTCTCAGAGAACGCTTTAATTGATCGGTTACTTCTTGCTTCATTTGATCATCCCCGAATTCCTGGACTTCACATAATTATAGCTAGTTTAATTTTTTGTAATATATGACCATTAAAAGCCAAAAAGACCGAATTATTGAGGATTATACTGAATAAATCACGAGTTATGTCACTTAAACGACAAGTAATGAATAATAACCTTTATTCCGAGGTATATAATTGTGGTCTTTTGACACAGTCTACCAATATCAGATAATATCAATGGTTGTGCATTTTATACTGTTTCTTATTTCATACTAAATTTTATTCTTAATACGAGTGTACCTTTTGAAAAAGAAACTTTAACTCATCTAGTAACTTTATCTCATTTTTCTTATTTTCTTCAAATTTAATTCCATAGCTAAAACCCTTTATTACTTTACTCGGAATTATAGGAATACCTAAATCTGACAATAGCTTTATTCCTCGTGGACATATATTTAAGATTTTTGCTGAACAAGTTTTAGTTTCCGCTTTTACCCCATTAATTTCATTGATTTTAAACACTGTCTCTATCGGAGTTTCAAATATATATCTAAAAGGTTCATTCCTTTTATATCTCATTTCACACTTCACAGTTCTAATTTTTCATTTTAAGTACTATTGAAAATTGTTTAAATTCACATTTGGAATAAATTGAAGGATAGTTATTATGGTTACTAAAACACATTTAGAAATATTACCGTAATTTTAGGAGTTGTACATTTTAGGTGTTTTCAAGCATTCCGTTAAGTGTTTCATATATGTAAGAATCACTTCATTTTTGCACGATAGCACAACCTTGTATCTATTAAGCCCCGAAATGAACTTGGACAGCTCCGAGCTTATTGTTAATTCTTATTTAGAAGGGGTTAATGAAGAAAATGCACAATCTTTTGTGTTGTGGATGTAGTAGATTATGTAATTGATGCAATTGATTTTTTGCTTTCGCTGAGTCAGTTGCGCTCCATCGAGCAGCACGTAAGAAAAACTTATATATTACTACTTCAGTGGCTCTAGTGTTTGGAACGTCGGTTTTAACATTTTCTCCATTTGGAATGAAGCTCGAAGAATATATTGGTATTCCGGAAGATATTTCAATTACTAAAATACAAGGTCAAACCTTCCCTCCATCTGGTTACAGTCAATCCCTTCCTGACTATGCAACAGAAGAAAAAATACATTCATGGATTAGTAATGGTCCGATACCAACGATAAGTGTTGGTCAAGCACTAGGACCTGGTGCACTTGTATCCCAACTAGTTTTACATTTGTTGGATTGAAAAGAACCACCTATTGTTCCAGAAAGTTTTCAGTTGCATTTTGAATAGAAGGGAAAGCATGACCAGTGAAAAGTAGCCACTTTCTAGATCCTAATAAATATATACTTTTATAAAAATGCTATTCTTATTAAATCAGGGGTGAAGAGGATATTTTTGATTAGTATCCTCTTCATTTCTTACGATACTATTGCTGTTTTCCTCTTTATATTCACCGCTATGGCAATGAACTTTGAATATTTAGCATGCTTAATAGATCTCCCCTAGCTAGAGTTAAACCATGAAACCTTTTCCATATGAAAGTTAGTTCTTGTACCCATAGCATAGTCGTGGTCGTGATAGTATTTCGCCTCAGTAGTTGGAGCCAATACTGGATACTTACTGTAGTTAGTCTGTGGTAAAGTTTCCTCCAATAGGGGGTAAGCGTTTTAATCCAAGTTAACAGACTTTATATATGTTTTAAAAATGTAATAAATAATGTTAATTAATCCTAAAAAGGAGTACAGGGAACGTGGTAATTTTAGTAGCTTGAGAGAGGACAAGTAAAGCCTATCCCTTCACTCTTTCAATGATATGTCAAATGGACTAAAAATATTGTCATGAAATTTACAATGGAAAAATATTACTACTAAAATATACTAATATTATTCTATTAGTTAAATATAATGATGACATATAATGTAAGGGGTAGAATAATGCAGTATACAGCAGACATTCAACTTATAATGATAGATTTGGTTATTTTTACAGCACTCTTCTTTATGATTACCCTATTTATTATAAAGAAAGAGTTGTATATAGGTATCTTATTCAAAAAGCAAAACTTTATTGACAGGACTAAAGATAGAATCCCTTTTAGTATTAAGAATAAAGCGGACTATGAAAAGAAATATCTTGATACACACAAGGATTTACAGAATCTAAAATTTGCATTAGACGAGGCAAACCTTGTTCAAATAGTAGATAAACATGCGAATATTATGTATGCTAATGACCAGTTCTGTAGTCTATCCGGATACACTTTTGATGAACTAAAGGGAAATAATATGCGTATGCTAAATATTAATTACCATTCAAAGGAATTTTTTCAAGAGCTATGGGCGACTGTTTCTCAGGGGAAAGTATGGAAAGGTGAGATGCGAAACAAAGCGAAAAATGGAAGTTATTTTTGGGTTAATACAACAATTGTCCCATTCTTAGACAAGGATAATAAACCAGTAGAATATATTGTTATTCGAAATAATATTACCCAAAGCAAAGAGAATGAGGAAAAATTGGAATACTTGTCTAATGTGGATGGTTTAACATCCTTATATAATCGAAGATACTTTGATAATATGCTTGATTACTATTGGAATACTTTGTATCAAACCAAGGACTACCTATCAGTAATCATATTTGATGTAGATTACTTTAAATATTATAACGATTACTATGGTCATCTAATGGGAGATCAATGTTTGATTGATATATCTAATCGAGTAAAAGAATTGTTATGGGAATATGAAGTTGTTTGTGCTAGGTATGGGGGTGAAGAGTTTGCTATTCTTTTACCATACAAGGACTTACATGAATCCAGTATGATTGCAGAAATGATTCGAATAGCAATATGTCAATTGCAAATACCACATAAAACTTCAAAACGAAATGATTTTGTGACCATGAGTTTTGGAGTGGCTTCGATAATACCTAGTTCAAACATTTTTCCAAAAGAACTTTTGAAATTAGCTGATACTGCTTTATATTCTGCGAAGGGTAACGGAAGAAATAGAGTAGTTAATTATGTTGAGTACATCCATAATTAAAAGTAGGCTCTGTAAATTTTTCAGGTTGACATTTCTGCTCCAGAAGCAGTATCTTGTATGGATGATGTAATTTATCAAAAACAATTGTCTACTATGTAGGAAATTACATCTTCTGATATTTCTATTAATCATGTAGCAGCAGAGTTACAAGAAAAAATAAAAAAGTTTCTTATAATTTCCTCAAAACAAAAGGCAATATTCCGTCTTTTTACTTAGTCAGGAAAATTCCTTTTTCTTGTATTTTTCTCACTTGAAGTTTCAGGATTCGCTTTTATGTAAATGCTGCAATATCATCGGGCTACCTAGATTATCATTGTGTGCTTTAAAATAGCAGTTTCACCAACCTAGCTCATTTTTTGGAATGAGCTCACTCACTTATATAAGTTCTAGCTGTAAATTCCTCGACAAACCTTTTCTATTCTGTTTAATTGGTACTTTTTTCCTTACTATAACCATACATGTGTAAAGGTATCATTTTGTCAACTCTACGTGGTTTTAAATGGAAAAAACATTCCTATTAAAGGAATGCTGTCCTCCCTCTATAAATGTTGATTTATCAACGGTTTAATCCTATGTTGGGGTATCAAAAAAATATTTTTTGACACTTTTCCTAACAATATTTTTATATGATGTGAATCTGTTCTTATACATGGATACGCTACGCAGTCACTACTGGATAATAGTGGAAAGTGGTGCTAGGGAATTATATGATGCACAATGGATCTCTGCGTAGCTTATGATGATGTGCCTTCATATGTCTCTGGGCATCAATGTGCCTACAATCCTTCGTTCGGTCTAGTCATAAGGCAGAGGCTAGCGAAGCTCCTTTAGGGACTCAAAGTCGAATGGACAAGATATTGCTAGCTTCTCCGTGTCATTTTGTTGTCTAGGTCTGTTAAGGGGATGTAAAACTTTATATAGCCTCTGCGAGACTAGGAATATCCTGCATCATTCGCTGTGCGTCAAATACTTTGTGCTTAATACTGATTCCATGTAACACTTTTAATAGTTATCCCCATAAAACCACAATAGATTGCTTTTTGTGTAACGGATTATCCGTACGGTTTGTGTAATAATTATGTAGCTTTCGAAAGGCTTCATTTTGGGGACTCATTGGTATCATTACTCGGAAAAGTAGGGCTCGTAGATTTCTTCTACCGCGTTTGGAGATGCGTTTTTGTCCTTTGTGCTGGCCGGAGGAATTTTTACGTAATGTTAGTTCCACAGATTTAATGATTTGGTTTGGATCTTTATAGTGTGAAAAGCTTCTTATTTCCACCCGTACAATTAATCTCAGAAAATAACAATTAAGGAGGTTGAGAACTAATATCTCTCTAGAAGGTTACATTGAGTGATTTACTCTTCAAAGCATTCTATTCTTCCTAAAAACACTTTGGATAAGTTTGGAAATATATAAATATATTTACAATATCTTATACCTTTTAAAGAGTTTACACAAGGTTTTTATTAAATTCACTATTTTTTGTCTCTCTTATATTAGCTACAAATAAGCGCCTTCTCTAGGGGATACCTCTAAAACAATGAATTAAACTTTTTTTCTTGTTGAGCTAAACTCTCTATTAGTTACATAAAAAATAAGTGTACATAATGTTAGGGAGGTCGATTAGTGTTAATAGAAGTTTTACGTAGTACTTAAACTAAACGAAAAACGCCCCAACCCAATGACATCAATGGGTTGAGGCGTTTTCTATTAGATCAACAAGTAGCGTAAAAAGGTTACATGCGATCCACCCCCCTCTGTTAGGATAGATGTCGTAGGGAACTTTAGTGTATAGTTTAAATCATACACGGAGGTTGATCGACATGAAAAGTAATAATGGTAAACGTTATACAAAGGAAGAGAAAGCATCAATTATTAAGAGAATGATGCCCCCCACTAATGAATCGGTTGGCCAATTAAGTGAAGAGTTGGGCATTACTGAACCCACGCTTTACAAGTGGAGAAAAGAGGCTAGATCATCTGGAAACCCCACACCCGGAGATGGACAAAGTTCTGAACACTGGAGCAGTGAAGATAAGTTTCTCATAGTTATGGAAACATACTCAATGAATGGTGCGGAGCTAGCGGAGTATTGTCGAAAAAAGGGACTTTATAAAGAACAGATTGACGCATGGCGAGATTCATGCCTTAATGCAAATGGGCGAGAATCTAGTCAAACAAAGCAGTTAAATCAAGAATTAAAAGAGGAGAAAAAGCGAGGAAAGGCATTAGAGAAAGATTTGCGTAAAAAAGAAAAAGCATTGGCAGAAGCTGCAGCCTTATTACTATTAAGAAAAAAGGCCCAAGCGATCTGGGGGGACCAAGAGGACGAATGATCAGCCCGTCAGATCGCGCACTAGCAGTAGAACTCATCCAAGAAGCAAACCAAAATGGTGCGCGATTAGCCCCGGCGTGTAAAGAATTGAACATTAGCGTTCGCACCTATGAACGCTGGATTTCAGAAGGTGGAATCAAGGAGGATCAACGCCCTATTGCGTTACGTCCAGAGCCAAAAAATAAATTAACGATAGAGGAAAAACAAGAGATACTGGAGGTTGTTAAAAAAGAGGAATTTGTAGACCTACCGCCTACTCAAATCGTGCCAAAATTAGCAGATCAATGCATTTATATCGCCTCCGAATCTAGCTTTTATAGAGTTCTTCGTGAGCATAAAATGCAAAATCATCGGGGAAGAAGCAAAAAGCCCGAGGGTAGATTACCAGAAAGTCATTTAGCAGTAGCCCCAAACCAGGTATGGACATGGGATATAACGTGGTTAAAAGGGCCGGTGAAAGGCTTGTTTTATCGACTCTACTTAATTATCGATATTTTTAGTAGAAAAATCGTAGGTTGGGAGATTTGGGAGTCAGAGGAGGCAAAACACGCTGAAGATTTAATGAAGAAGACGATTATTAGTGAAAAAATCCAAGGTAAACCACTCGTTTTACATTCCGATAATGGCAGTCCCATGAAAGCCGCAACATTTCAGGTATTACTTGAAAAATTAGGGATCCAAAGCTCTTATTCAAGACCAAGAGTAAGTAATGACAATCCCTATTCTGAAGCAATGTTTCGGACTCTGAAATATCGACCTGAATTCCCGTACAGAGGCTTTGAAACACTTGAGGCTGCACGTGAATGGGCATTAAGATTTGTGAATTGGTATAACTGTATACATTTACACAGTGGTATAAATTTTGTGACGCCAGAACAATGCCATACAGGTGCGCATATTGGGATACTGAAAAAGCGCAAAGAAGTTTATGAACTAGCGAAACAAAAGCATCCAGAACGTTGGACGCGCTCAACTAGAGACTGGAGTGCACATGATTCAGTGGCTTTAAACCCAATAAAGGACAAGATAGAAAAGGATGGAACAAAATAGCCCCACTGCGACTGAGCTTGAACTACCCATTCCCTTCTCATCAAAGAACAGAATGAATTCTGTTCTTTGATGAGAAGACCACCAAGCAAAGCGCGGTAGTTACCCTTACGTTCTTACACTAGTAAACAAGTTAAATGCGACAACTATCTTGACAAACACCG